>NZ_LKGW01000101.1:0-111090 GCF_001467335.1 Pseudomonas sp. ICMP 10191 | reverse complement strand
TCTCCTCATCAGGCTAATCACGGTTTTTGACCCGGCTCTTTGCCGGGTCTTTTTTTGTCCGGCGCAAAACCAACGAACACTCAAAAACCATCGCCGCTGCCATGCGACTCAAGCAGGCCCAGTCTTGCCAGCAAGTCGTCCAGCAAGCTCGATCCTCCCAGCCGTAAACGCCCGGCGTTGATCCATTGCAGACCAAACCGGGCGCGGACCAGTGCCATGTAAACACGTGCCTCGTCGAACGTACGGATCCCGCCTGCAACCTTCAGCCCCACCTGCCCGCCTACGTCCGCAATCGACTCCAGCATGACCCGTGCAGCCTGCGGCGTGACATGCGTGGCGGCCTTGCCGGTGCTGGTCTTGATAAAGTCGGCGCCTGAGACGATTGCATCGCGGCACGCATTGAGGATCATTTGCGAGTCGCGCAAGTCACCGGTTTCAAGGGTCGCTGTAAGCCTGACCTTCCCGGCACACAAGGCCGAACACGCCGAGATCATCGCCAGGCCGGGTTGCCGGTCTCCGCCGAGCAGCGCGCGAAAGGGGTAGACGACGTCGATCTCGTCCGCGCCCGCCATCAGCGCAGCGCGTACCTGCGCGATGACCGACTGAACATTGCAGCTGCCGTGAGGAAAATTGACCACGGCGATGACCTTGATGTGACGAGCCTGCATGCGATCCAGCGTGGTGCGCGCCAGGCACACGAAACGTTGCTGGACGCTGACCGCTGCGACCGGTCCCACAGGCGTGCATGCACGCCGACAGATGCCGACTATGCGCTGCTCCGTGTCATCTGTATTGAGGGCGAACAGCTCAAGCAGCCCGATGACCTGACGCGCCAGTCGCTCATCATCTGCTGTCATCTCTTTCATAGTGTTTCCGCTCTGCAAAACATGAGCCGACGATATACGGCTGCAAGGCTTGCGGGCGCGGGCGGTGCGCTTAGAGACGAAAGCTACAAAAAGACAGGAAAGGACCGACGCAGCCTGTAATGACCTCAACGTAACGCAGCGCATCGATCCGAAGAAAATGCCAGACTTGTCCGATCAGGCATCAACCCAAAAACTGGCCCCCGAAGAACCGGCCTATGGAGGCTTCTTGATATTCCTCTGCACTTCAAGCCACCTGCCCGAAGCTCACAGCAAAGGCTTCGAGCTGGGCGAACATGCGTTGTTTGCCGTGCGCCGTCAGGGAGAGGTCTTCGTCTACAAAAACCGCTGCCCGCATCGCGGCGTTCCCTTGGAATGGCAACCTGATCAATTTCTGGACAGCAGCGCAAGCCTGATCCAGTGCGCTACGCATGGAGCATTGTTTCTGATCGAGAACGGCGAATGCGTGGCCGGGCCTTGTGAAGGCCAGTCCCTGACCGTCATCAAAAGCCGTGAAGACGCCGAGGGCATCTGGGTGTCGCTGCAGTTGGATGCATGAAGGGGACTGAACCGCCTGTACCCGGATGCCTCAATCCAGCCCGAGTACTTGCAGACGCCGGTCAATAAAGATCTCTTCAGACGTCAGTTGCGCACCGTAGGCAAGAATTTGCACACCGGCATCAACGGCTTCACGCAACGCCGCTGCGTAGGCAGGATCAATCTCCTGCGCAGGCCGCACAGCGTCCACACCGGTGAGATTGACGCAATACAACAGCACGGCGCGCACGCCTTCGCGCGCCAGCGTCGCCAGTTCGCGCAGGTGCCGCGCGCCACGCTGGGTCACCGCATCGGGGAATGCCGCCACGCTGGAACCATCGAACCCCAAAGTGACACTTTTTACTTCCAGGTACAGGTAGCCATCCGGGTACTCCAGACGAAAGTCCACACGGCTTTTTTCCTGGCCGTAGGCCACCTCGCGCTTGAGCGCCGTGAAACCCGTCAGTTCGCTGATGACCCCGGCGCGCAAGGCCTCTTCAACTAGCGTATTGGCCCGTCTGGTATTGATACAGGCCAGGCGACCCTGCGGGGTTTCGCTGATTTCCCAAGTGCCCGGCAGTTTGCGCTTGGGGTCATTCGAGCGACTGAACCACACGCGCCCGCCGGGCATCATGCAGTTGAGCATCGACCCGGTGTTAGGGCAGTGAATGGTCAGCAACTCACCGCTATCGGTTTCGATATCAGCCAGAAAGCGCTTGTAACGCACCAGCAGACGACCCTGTTCAAGCTGCGGAGAAAAACGCATCAGACGCCCCAGCTACGCAAACCGCGAGCAATTCGCTCGACCGCCTGTTCAAGGCGCGGCAGGCTTTGCGTATAGGCAAAGCGCACGTGGTGCCCGGCCTGAAAACGACCAAAGTCCAGGCCGGGCGTAAAGGCAACATGCTCGGTTTCCAGAAAGTGCCGGCAAAAGGCAAAGGCATCACCACCAAACGCGGAGATATCCGCATACAAATAGAAGGCCCCTTCCGGCTCGACTGCGATACCGAAACCCAACTCGCGCAGCGCTGGCAGCAGAAAGTCCCGGCGGCGGCCGAACTCGGCGCGCCGTTGCTCGAGTATGGTCAGTGTCTGCGGCTCAAAACAGGCAAGCGCCGCATGTTGCGCCATGCTCGGCGCGCTGATGTAGAGGTTCTGGGCCAGTTTTTCCAGATCGGCCACCGCATCCTGTGGTGCGACCAGCCACCCCAAACGCCACCCGGTCATGCCGAAATACTTTGAAAAACTATTGAGGACGAAAGCGTCGTTATCCACTTCCAGCACGCTACTGGCATCCACACCGTAGGTCAGGCCGTGATAGATCTCGTCCACCACCAAATGGCCATTGCGGGCTTTCAATGCCTGAGACAAGGCTGCCAGCTCGTCACGACTCAATAGAGTGCCGGTCGGATTGGCCGGCGATGCCACCAGAGCGCCGACACTGTTCGGGTTCCAGTGCGTGGCCACCAGCTCGGGGGTCAGTTGATAGCGCTCCTGCGGACCGACCGGCACCAACTGCGCCTCACCTTCTATCAGACGTAAAAAGTGTCGATTGCACGGGTAGCCAGGGTCGGCCAGCAACCAGTGTTTGCCCGGATCGACCAACAGACTGCTGGTCAGCAACAAGGCGCCTGAACCGCCCGGCGTGACCAGAATCCGCTGAGGATCGATGTCGACGCCGTAACGCTGAGCATAAAACCCGGAAATGGCCTCACGCAGTTGCGGCAGACCGCGCGCGGCGGTGTAGCGCGTCTTGCCGTCTGCCAGCGCCGCCTGGCCAGCCTTTATGATGGGCTGCGCAGTGGTGAAATCGGGCTCGCCGATTTCAAGGTGAATAACGTCATGACCCGCCGCCTGCAATTCATTGGCACGCGCCAGCAATGCCATGACATGAAAAGGTTCTATGGCGCGACTGCGCGCACTGTAAGGCTGGCTCATGGATATTCCTTTATAGGGCGGGTGTTAAAACATGATTGTCATCACGGCGCGCCATGATTCTACCCAACCACCCGCCCGACGGTGCGTTTGCGAACTGAAAAACCCGGTTTCCAAACGCTGAATAAAAGAAAGCTACGACGGTGCACAGCGGCTAGAGTTCATTTGGATGGAGGGCAGATGCGAAATGGCCATCTCCACAAGAAGACGGCGTCGTCATGCTCGACAACCGGGAGTAGCGCACTCCGATTTGATCTGGTAAGTTCGCCCGCTTGCAGCTGCAGGGCCGACGGGTGTCGGTGATGGAACAATCCTGCGCAATAGATTAGAAGAGTGAGAGGCGGTCCAGACATGCCCACCCCAGAAAAGCAACAGAACCATCTAATCAGCGGCTTTGAGCCCTACGTGGAAACGAAGGGTGAAGAGTACATGGGCGAGCCGATGCGCGCGCACTTCACCAAGATCCTGAACAAGTGGAAGAAGGACTTGATGCAAGAGGTCGACCGAACGGTAGACCATATGAAGGACGAAGCTGCCAACTTCCCGGACCCGGCCGACCGTGCCAGTCAGGAAGAAGAGTTCAGCCTTGAACTTCGTGCCCGCGATCGCGAACGCAAGCTGATCAAGAAGATCGACAAGACGCTGCAACTGATCAAGGACGAAGAATATGGCTGGTGCGAATCCTGCGGCGTAGAGATCGGCATCCGCCGTCTTGAGGCTCGCCCGACTGCAGACCAGTGCGTCGACTGCAAGACCCTTGCAGAAATCAAGGAAAAACAGGTCGGTAAATGACCTGGGGCCGCCTTTGACTGAAAAGACGCTTCGGCGTCTTTTTTTGTGCCTGTTGAAAGCACGATGACGGCGAATCTTGTTCCCACTCCGTGCTCATCGCTGTCCACAGTCCAACTGGCTCCCATGCGCTCTTTGATCGCGATGGCACTGACGACGCAGAGTGCGACGTTAGTGACGGCACTGCTGTGTGACGCAGAGCGTCACGAACTGCACGCCGACGCTGAGCATTGACACAAGACTCTGCATAACCCCCCACTGCGTTCCACTTGCCCGCCCAAGCCCGTCACCCGTAACATCCCGCCCATGAAAAAACCGGCCTATATCGGGCGCTTTGCGCCGACTCCCAGTGGTTACCTGCACTTTGGCTCGCTGGTCGCAGCCCTCGCTTCCTATCTCGATGCGCGTGCGGCAAACGGTCATTGGCTGCTGCGCATGGAGGATCTCGACCCGCCGCGTGAAGTGGCCGGCGCGCAGGCGGGGATTCTCGAGACGCTTGAGCGCTACGGTTTTGAATGGGACGGCCAGATGGTGCGGCAAAGCGAACGCCATGACGCCTACGCCGAGATCCTCCAGCGCTGGTTCAATCATGGTCTGGCCTACGCCTGCACCTGCTCGCGCAAACAGCTTGAAGACTTTCAGGGTGTCTATCCGGGTTTCTGCCGCAATGCAGGGCATTCTCCGGAAAACGCCGCCATCCGCATTCGCGTACCGGAGCTGGAATATCGCTTCGAAGACCGGGTTCAGGGCCTCTTCAAAATGCATCTGGGGCGCGAACGCGGTGACTTTGTGATCCGCAGGCGCGATGGTCTGTATGCCTATCAACTGGCCGTAGTCATTGACGACGCCTGGCAAGGCGTCACCGATATCGTCCGCGGTGCCGACCTGCTCGACTCGACACCCCGCCAACTGTACCTGCAGGAACTGCTGGGCCTGCCCCAACCGCGCTACCTGCATGTGCCGTTGATCACCCAGCCTGATGGTCACAAGCTGGGCAAGTCCTATCGTTCCCCGCCACTGCCGGCCGACCAGGCGACGCCGCTGCTGCTTCGGGCCTTGCGAGCACTGGGGCAGCCGCTCGATGCACACATGAGCGATGGCACCGCGCAGGAAGTGCTTGCCTGGGGCATCCGCCACTGGAACGCTGACCTGATACCCCGACTGCGCAATATTGAAGAAGCCCGGATAGACTGATCCAGAGCGGTCGCCGCAAACTGCGACGCAAGGATACTTGCAGGTTATCCGGCATCCGTTAACATGCCGCTCCTCATCTACCAGCGCAGGGAGACCAGATGTACATATACCGGTTGGTTTTGCTTCTGGTGGTCGGCATTTATCTGTTCTCTCCAGCCATCATGGACTGGTGGATCGATGCCACCGGTGCCTGGTATAGGCCCTACATGCTGTGGCTGATCCTGATTGTGGTGACGTTCATTCTGCAGAGCCAGCGAGATGCCGATGAGCTTTAGTCTGACGCAGATGCTGCTGGTCAGCGCCGCCTACCTGCTGGTGCTGTTCGGTGTGGCCTGGGTCAGCGAACACGGTCTGATTCCGCGCTGGATCATTCGTCACCCGCTGACCTACACCCTGTCACTGGGTGTCTACGCCAGCGCCTGGGCGTTTTATGGCACGGTTGGTCTGGCCTATCAGTATGGCTACGGCTTTCTGTCCAGTTATCTGGGGGTGTCCGGGGCCTTCCTCCTCGCGCCGGTGTTGCTTTACCCGATCCTCAGAATTACCCGTACCTACCAGCTGTCATCACTGGCCGATCTGTTCGCCTTTCGTTTTCGCAGCACCTGGGCCGGCGCGCTGACCACCGTATTCATGCTGATCGGCGTGCTGCCACTGCTGGCCTTGCAGATTCAGGCGGTCGCCGACTCCATCGGCATTCTGACCCGCGAGCCGGTGCAGGACCGGGTCGCAGTGGCGTTCTGCGCACTGATCACCCTGTTCACGATTTTCTTTGGCTCACGGCACATCGCCACGCGCGAGAAACACGAGGGCCTGGTGTTCGCCATCGCCTTTGAATCGCTGATCAAGCTGATCGCCTTGGGCGGCGTCGGTCTGTACGCCTTGTATGGCGTGTTCGACGGCCCGCAACAACTGGAACTGTGGCTGCTGCAGAACCAGACCGCCCTCGCCTCGCTGCACACGCCTTTGCAGGAAGGCCCGTGGCGCACGCTGCTGCTGGTGTTCTTCGCCTCGGCCATCGTCATGCCGCACATGTACCACATGACCTTCACGGAAAACCTCAACCCGCGCTCGCTGGTCAGCGCCAGTTGGGGTCTGCCGCTGTTTCTGCTGTTGATCAGCCTCGCAGTACCGCTGATCCTCTGGGCAGGCCTCAAGCTCGGCGCCACCACCAGCCCGGAATACTTCACGCTCGGCATCGGGATCGCCGCCAACAGCAAGTCTCTGGCCCTGCTCGCGTATATCGGCGGGCTGTCGGCGGCCAGCGGGCTGATCATCGTCACCACGCTGGCGTTGTCCGGCATGGCACTCAATCACCTGGTGCTGCCGCTGTATCAGCCACCCGCCGAGGGCAATATCTACCGCTGGCTGAAGTGGACGCGACGCGGACTGATCGTGGCGATCATCGCCTTGGGTTACGGCTTCTATCTGATGCTCGGCGCGCAGCAGGATCTGGCCAATCTGGGCATCGTCGCCTTCGTTGCGACCCTGCAATTCCTGCCGGGTGTGCTGTCGGTACTGTACTGGCCGACCGCCAACCGGCGCGGCTTCATCGCCGGGCTGCTGGCCGGCATTTCGGTCTGGGCGGTCAGCATGCTGTTGCCGCTGATCGGCAACCTGCAGGGCTTCTATATTCCCTGGCTGAACATGATCTATGTGCTGGACGACACCAGTTGGCACATGGCAGCCATCGCCTCGCTGGCCGCCAACGTCTTGCTGTTCACCCTGATCTCGCTGTTCACCAATGCCAGCCCTGAAGAAGCCGGGGCTGCCGAGGCCTGCGCGGTCGATAACGTACGCCGCCCGCAACGCCGTGAACTGCATGCCATCTCGCCGCAGGAGTTCGCCACCCAACTGGCCAAGCCGCTGGGCGCGAAAGCCGCGCAGAAGGAGGTCGAGCAAGCGCTGCGCGATCTCTACCTGCCTTTCGACGAGCGCCGCCCCTATGCCCTGCGCCGCCTGCGCGACCGCATCGAAGCCAACCTGTCCGGGCTGATGGGCCCCAGCGTAGCGCAGGACATGGTGGAAACCTTTCTGCCGTACAAATCGGGCAGCGAAAAATACGTCACCGAAGACATACATTTCATTGAGAGCCGGCTTGAGGACTACCACTCGCGCCTCACCGGCCTTGCCGCCGAACTCGATGCCTTGCGCCGCTACCACCGCCAGACCCTTCAGGAACTGCCGATGGGCGTCTGCTCGCTGGCCGAAGATCAGGAGATCCTGATGTGGAACAGGGCCATGGAAGAATTGACCGGAATCGTCGCCCAGCGCGTGGTCGGTTCGCGACTGGAAACCATTGCCGAGCCGTGGAAGGGCCTGCTGACCGGTTTTACCAGCCTGCCCGATGAGCATTTGCACAAGCAGAAGCTCGGTCTGGACGGCCAGACCCGTTGGCTCAATCTGCACAAGGCAGCCATCAACGAGCCCCTGGCGCCGGGCAACAGCGGCCTGGTGGTGCTGGTCGAAGACCTGACCGACACGCAAATGCTCGAAGACAAGCTGGTGCACTCGGAACGTCTGGCAAGTATTGGCCGACTGGCCGCCGGTGTGGCGCACGAAATCGGCAATCCGATCACCGGTATTGCCTGTCTCGCCCAGAATCTGCGCGAAGAACGCGAAGAGGACGGCGAGCTCAAGGAAATCAGCAGCCAGATCCTCGAGCAGACCAAGCGCGTATCGCGCATCGTCCAGTCATTGATGAGCTTTGCCCACGCGGGCGCCCATCAACATAGCGACGAAGCCGTTTGTCTGGCCGTGGTGGCTCAGGATGCTATTGGTCTGCTGGCGCTGAACCGGCGTAATTTCGAAGTACAGTTCTACAACCTGTGCAACCCTGAGCACTGGGCTGTCGGCGATCCGCAGCGGCTGGCGCAGGTGTTGATCAATCTGCTCTCCAATGCCCGCGATGCCTCCCCGGCAGGCAGTGCAGTCAGGGTCAGAAGCGAAGTATCCGAGCACACTGTGGACTTGATCGTCGAAGACGAAGGCAGTGGGATTTCAAAGGCAATCATGGACCGATTGTTCGAGCCGTTCTTCACCACCAAGGACCCTGGCGAGGGAACCGGACTTGGCCTGGCGCTGGTCTATTCCATCGTTGAAGAGCATTATGGACAAATCACTATCGACAGCCCGGCCGATCCCGAGCAGCAGCGTGGAACCCGAATCAGGGTGACCTTGCCACGCCATGTCGACGCGACGTCCACCGCGAACTGAGACCGTCGAGAGAACTGAATCAATGCCGCATATTTTGATCGTCGAAGACGAAACGATTATCCGCTCAGCCCTGCGTCGCCTGCTTGAACGCAACCAGTATGAAGTCAGTGAAGCCGGCTCCGTTCAAGAGGCTCAGGAACGCTTCAGCATCCCGTCGTTCGATCTGATCGTCAGCGACCTGCGCCTGCCTGGCGCGCCCGGCACCGAGCTGATCAAGCTCGGCGAAGGCAAACCGGTGCTGATCATGACCAGTTACGCGAGCCTGCGCTCGGCGGTCGACTCGATGAAGATGGGCGCGGTGGACTACATCGCCAAACCCTTCGATCACGATGAAATGCTCCAGGCAGTCTCGCGGATCCTGCGTGATCGACAGACGGTCAAGCACCTTCAGGACGAGCGCAACGCCACCGCCAAAACCAGCAGCGCTGAAAAAGGCCCGGCACAGAACCATAATGGCGAGATCGGCATCATCGGCTCATGCCCGCCCATGCTCGATCTCTACAGCAAGATCCGCAAAGTCGCCCCGACTGATTCCAATGTTCTGATTCAAGGGGAATCAGGCACTGGTAAGGAACTGGTCGCCCGCGCCCTGCACAATCTCTCACGCCGCGCCAAGGCGCCGATGATTTCCGTCAACTGTGCGGCCATTCCCGAATCGCTGATCGAATCCGAACTGTTCGGTCACGAGAAAGGCGCGTTCACCGGAGCCAGCGCAGGCCGTGCAGGTCTGGTTGAGGCCGCTGACGGTGGCACGCTGTTTCTCGATGAAATCGGCGAACTGCCGCTGGAAGCGCAGGCTCGCCTGTTGCGCGTATTGCAAGAGGGCGAAATCCGTCGCGTCGGCTCGGTGCAATCGCAAAAGGTCGACGTACGCCTGATTGCCGCGACCCACAGGGACCTGAAAACGCTGGCCAAAAATGGCGAGTTTCGTGAAGACCTGTTCTATCGCTTGCACGTCATCGCCCTGAAACTCCCGGCGCTGCGGGAACGTGGCAGCGACATCCTGGAAATCGCCCGTGCGTTCCTGGCTCGCCAGAGCAGCAAGGTCGGGCGCGACGACCTCAAATTTGCACATGACGCGGAACAGGCTATCCGCCATTACAGTTGGCCGGGCAACGTACGCGAGCTGGAAAACGCCGTGGAACGCTCGGTGATTCTGTGCGAGAACCCGGAAATCACCGCTGACCTGCTGGGTATCGACATTGAGCTCGACGGGCTGGATGACGACGAATACATGGGCATGGCGCCGTTGCCGGGTTCTTCTGGCTCGACGGGCAACGAGCCCGCCGAAGACCTGTCGCTCGAAGACTATTTTCAGCACTTCGTTCTGGAGCATCAGGACCATATGACTGAGACCGAGCTGGCGCGCAAACTGGGTGTCAGTCGCAAATGTCTGTGGGAGCGCCGTCAGCGTCTGGGTATCCCGCGTCGCAAGGGTGTCGCCAACGAGACATAAAATCAGCCCAAGGCTCTGGCACGCGGTGCGCAGGGCGGGGACAAACTGTTACCTCACGCGCTTCACGTAACAAAAGCCGGGTCTTACGGTAACGCAGGCCCGGCTTTTTTGTGCGCACTCGAACGGCCTTTCGCCCGCAAAGGCCCGGTTTACGGGGCCTGGTCAAAGTTGGCACAGCTTCTGCTATATGCTTGGTACAAGAAGAACAACAAGCCGTACGACACCCATAATAAAAACAATACGAATCGACTCACGCATAACAAGAACAACACGGCGGAGGCGCAGCTAACTGATTCTTTTGGAGAGGAGTTGTATTGGGGGCTTGCCCCGCAACCAGGCCGAGAACAACAAAAACTACCCTTAGGTAGCGCCTGAACTGGTTGGATCGAATGATCATTGCAACGCAGCGACCAAAGCAATCCGTTTGCTCTTGACTCCCGATTGGGAGGTTTCACAGACGCAAGTCTCGTGAATGGGCACTCAACAAAAACAAGAAGCCCAGGCAGAAAACAATAATAAAGAGCACACACTTTGGGGGAGCTTCGGCTCCCCCAGTAGCTTCCCCGCCTTGATCCGCGCCATCGCTTACCCTTCCGCGACAGCTTCCTACACCATCACTCGACTAAATGCTAGAATCCCCGCCCATCATGCGGTCATTCCACGTTTTTGGCCGAATATTCCTTCAAACAGTGCATCCCATGCTGAAGAAGTTGTTCCAGTCATTTCGTTCCCCACTGCGCAAACCGCAGCAACACACGCGCACCACGCCTGAAGTGCTCAACAGCAGCCAACATTCGCTGCAACGCAGTCAGTTCAGCCGCTATGCCGTGAATATCGTCGAGCGCCTGCAGAATGCCGGCTACCAGGCCTATCTGGTCGGTGGCTGCGTACGCGACATGATGCTCAACATCACGCCCAAGGATTTTGACGTCGCCACCAGCGCCACGCCCGAACAGGTGCGTGCCGAATTCCGCAACGCGCGGATCATCGGTCGTCGGTTCAAGCTGGTGCACATCCACTTCGGTCGCGAAATCATCGAAGTGGCGACATTCCGCGCCAATCATCCTCAGGATGACGAAGAAGAGGACAGCAACCAGTCCTCGCGCAATGAAAGCGGACGCATCCTGCGTGACAACGTATACGGCACACTTGAAGAAGACGCCCAGCGTCGCGACTTCACGATCAACGCGCTTTACTACGATCCGGTCAGCGAGCGCGTTCTGGATTACGCCAACGGCGTGCATGACATCCGCAATCGCCTGATCCGCCTGATCGGCGATCCGGAGCAGCGTTATAAAGAAGACCCGGTGCGCATGCTGCGTGCCGTGCGCTTCGCGGCCAAGCTGGACTTCGGCATCGAGAAGCACAGCGCTCAACCTATCCGCGCACTGGCGCCGATGCTGCGTGACATTCCGTCGGCCCGCCTGTTCGAAGAAGTGCTCAAACTGTTCCTCTCCGGGCACGCCGCCCCCACCTTTGAAATGCTGGTGGACCTGGAGCTGTTCGAACCGTTGTTCCCGGCCAGCTCCAAGGCCCTGGAATACAACCCGACCTACACCCATACGCTGATCAGCAATGCGCTGATCAATACCGACCTGCGCATCAAGCAGAACAAACCGGTCACGCCGGCGTTTCTGTTTGCTGCCCTGCTCTGGCCTGCGCTGCCAGCCAAGGTGCTGCGCGCTCAGGAACGTGGCATGCCGCCGATTGCAGCGATGCAGGAAGCCGCTCACGAACTGATCATCGAGCAATGCCAGCGCATCGCGATTCCCAAGCGCTTCACCCTGCCGATCCGCGAGATCTGGGACATGCAGGAGCGCCTGCCGCGCCGTTCGGGCAAACGCGCCGACCTGCTGCTCGACAACTCGCGGTTCCGCGCGGGCTACGACTTCCTGCTGTTGCGTGAAACAGCCGGCGAGCAGACCGATGGTCTGGGCCAGTGGTGGACCGATTATCAGGACTGCAACGACAGCGAACGCCGCGACATGATTCGCGACCTGAGCAACAAGCCTGAAGCGGCGGGCACAGCCCCGCGCAAGCGTCGTCGTAACAGCGGCGCCAAACGCAAGCGCACCACGGGCGAGGCGCAAAGCGGTGAGTGAACCGCTGTTGGCCACTGAACGCGTGTATATCGGTCTGGGCAGCAACCTGGCTGACCCGGCCGAACAATTGCGCAGCGCCCTCAAAGCCATTTCGCAGTTGCCCGGTTGTCACTTGAGCGGCGTGTCGTCCTTCTATATCAGCGACTCGCTACTGCCAGGCCAACCGCGCTTCACCAATGCCGTCGCGGCAATCGACACCGCTCTGCCCCCCCTGACGCTGCTTGATGCGCTGCAAGCCATTGAGCTGGATCAGGGCCGCGAACGCCATGAACGCTGGGGGCCGCGCACGCTGGACCTCGATATTCTGCTGTTCGGCGACCGTCTGATTGACGAACCACGCCTCAAAGTGCCGCATTACCACATGCAGGCCAGGGCATTCGTGCTGTACCCACTGGCAGAGCTGGCTCCAGAGCTGACACTGGCCGACGGGCGCCCACTGAATCGCCTGCTTGATGAATGCCCGTTCACAGGTCTTGAGCGTCTGCCTGCCGAGGCATGAAGCCTGTCTGTCACCGCACCGGTGTAACCGGTCGGACGCACAGGTAACACCTTCAATTGACTTCACGCCCCCTCCTCACGAAGATAGGCCTCCCGCCGCCACACCACAGGCGAACGGGCGCGAAACAGGCCTTTGCAAAACACCGCGATACGACGGTGTGCCTGCTTTTCCAGGATGACTCTCACGCGCTGAGCACCCGTCTTCACAGCGCCTGATGGAGGACTTTACATGCCGAACATAACCGTTACGTCGCTGCTGGCCATGAAGCAGAAGGGTGAGAAAATCACCATGCTGACCTGCTACGACGCAACTTTCGCCCACACGGCCTCCCAATCGGGTGTCGAAGTGCTGCTGATAGGCGACTCGCTGGGCATGGTCCTGCAGGGTCACGACAGCACCCTGCCTGTTACCACGGCTGAAACGGCGTACCACGTTGCCTGTGTGAAACGCGGCAACCAGGGCGCGATGATTCTCGCCGACCTGCCGTTCATGGCCAACGCAACGCTGGAACAGACCCTGATCAACAGCGCAACGCTGATGCAGGCGGGCGCACACATGATCAAGGTCGAAGGCGCTGCATGGCTGGCCGAGTCGATCCGTTTGCTGGCCGAGCGCGGCATTCCGGTGTGCGCGCACATGGGCCTGACCCCGCAGGCCGTCAACGTGCTGGGCGGCTACAAGGTTCAGGGTCGGCTGGAGGCGCAGGCCAGGCAGATGCGCGCCGATGCAATCGCGCTGGAACAGGCGGGCGCAGCGATGATCCTGCTGGAGTGCGTACCCAGCGAACTGGCTGAGGAAATCACCCAGGCAGTGAAGGTCCCGGTCATCGGCATTGGCGCAGGCAGCGCTACCGACGGTCAGGTCCTGGTGCTGCACGACATGCTCGGCCTGTCCATCACCGGGCGCGTGCCCAAGTTCGTGAAAAATTTCATGACCGGCCAGCCCGACATCCAGTCGGCTATCCGGACCTACGTGGCCGCAGTCAAAGACGTCAGCTTTCCGGCCACTGAACACGGATTCTCGGCATGAACACAGTAAAAACCGTACAGGACCTGCGCGCCGCTGTTGCGCGGGCACGCAGCGAAGGCAAGCGCATCGCGCTGACCCCGACGATGGGCAACCTGCACAGCGGCCACGCCGCGCTGGTCACCAAGGCGGCGCAGCGTGCCGATTTCGTGGTCGCTACCATTTTCGTCAATCCGCTGCAGTTCGGTCCCAACGAAGACCTGGCCACCTACCCTCGCACGCTGGCTGCCGATCAGGAAAAACTCCTGCAGGCCGGCTGCAACCTGCTGTTCACGCCAAGCGTGGAGGAAATGTACCCGCACGGCATGGCCGACCAGACGCTGGTCAGCGTGCCGCACCTGTCGCAAGGCCTGTGTGGCGCCAGCCGCTCCGGCCATTTCGAAGGTGTCGCGACCGTGGTCAGCAAGCTGTTCAACATGGTGCAGCCTGACCTGGCGATCTTTGGTGAAAAAGACTTCCAGCAACTGGCCGTGATTCGGGCCATGGTCCGTGATCTGAACATGCCGATCCAGATCATCGGCGAGCCGACGGTACGTGCCGACGATGGCCTGGCGCTGTCCTCGCGCAACGGTTATCTGAGCGACGATCAGCGCGCCGCGGCACCCGCGCTGTATCAGGCGATTCGCCAGACCGCCGACGCGATCAGGGCCGGCGAGCAGGATTTCGATGCGCTGCTGGCGAGCAAGAGGCAGCAACTGGAGGCCGCCGGTTTTCGTATCGACTATCTGGAGATACGCGATGCCACCAGCCTGCGTCCGACGACTGCCGAGAATCGCGACCTGGTCATCCTCGCAGCGGCATTCCTGGGCAAAACCCGCTTGATCGATAACCTGCACCTGACCAGAAGCTGACAGGATGTGCGCAGGCAATGAACTAAGACACACCGGTAATGCCATACCGGTACAGGTTGCCTGAACCACAGCCGACAGTATTCGAGACAAAACCCCGGTTGCCTGTGTGCGAAAAAGTACCGGGGTCATGTAAGGCGAGGCGCAGACAAACAGGTACGTGAAGGGTAGTCTGCGATGTGTAGCCCGTGAGAAAGCTTGCGACCTCGCTCCAAGAATATCCAAAGACAGAACCAGTTAAAGGAAACCCGCAGCGATGGCGTACTACCGCACTCCTTCCGATGTGACCGCTCTGCCCGCCTGGCAGGCGTTGAACAATCACCGCCAGGCCATGCAGAACTTCAGCATGCGCGAAGCGTTCAACACCGACCCGCAGCGCTTCAGCCAATTCACCCTCAGCAGCGCTGGCCTGTTTCTCGATTATTCCAAAAACCTGATCACCACCGAGACCCGCGACCTGTTGGTCAGCCTGGCTGGCGAAGTGGGCCTCAAGGAGGCGATCAAGGCTCAGTATGACGGCGAGCTGGTCAACTCATCCGAAGGCCGCCCTGCTCTGCACACCGCTCTGCGCCGTCCGGTCGGCGACAAGTTGAAAGTCAACGGCGTCGATGTGATGCCGGACGTACACCGCGTACTCAATCAGATGACCGAACTGGTCGGCCGCATCCATGACGGCCTGTGGCGCGGTTACACCGAAAAACCGATTACCGACGTGGTGAACATCGGCATCGGCGGCTCGTTCCTCGGCCCGGAGCTGGTCTCCGAAGCGCTGGTGGCCTACGCGCACAAGGGTGTCCGCTGCCATTACCTGGCCAACATCGACGGCAGCGAGTTTCACGAGTTGTCGATGAAGATTCGTGCCGAGACCACGCTGTTCATCGTCTCGTCGAAATCCTTCAACACGCTGGAAACCCTGAAAAACGCTCAGGCTGCACGTGCTTGGTACCTGGCGCAGGGCGGCTCGGAAGTCGAACTGCATCGCCACTTCATCGCGGTGTCCAGCAACAACGCGGCGGCAGTGGCCTTCGGCATTCGTGAAGAAAACATCTTCCCGATGTGGGACTGGGTCGGCGGTCGCTATTCGCTGTGGTCGGCCATCGGTCTGCCTATCGCGCTGGCCATCGGCATGTCCAACTTCAAGGAACTGCTGTCCGGTGCCTACACCATGGACCAGCATTTCCAGAGCGCGCCGTTCGAGCAGAACATGCCGGTGTTGCTGGGCTTGCTGGGCGTCTGGTACGGCAATTTCTGGGGCGCACAAAGCCACGCGATTCTGCCGTACGATCACTATCTGCGTAACATCACCAAGCACTTGCAACAACTGGACATGGAATCCAACGGCAAGAGCGTCCGTCAGGACGGTACGCCGACGTCGACCGATACCGGGCCGGTGATCTGGGGTGGCGTGGGCGCCAATGGTCAGCACGCTTACCACCAGTTGCTGCACCAGGGCACGCAGATGATTCCGGCCGACTTCATTGTGCCGATCGTCAGCTTCAACCCGGTTGCCGACCATCACCAGTGGCTGTACGCCAACTGCCTGTCGCAAAGCCAGGCACTGATGATGGGCAAGACCCGCGCAGAAGCCGAAACAGAACTGCGTGAGAAGGGTATGGATGAGCAAGAGGTGCAGAAGCTGGCACCGCACAAGGTCATCCCCGGCAACCGTCCGAGCAATACGCTGGTGGTCGAGCGCATCAGCCCGCGTCGTCTTGGCGCGCTGGTGGCCATGTATGAACACAAGGTGTTCGTGCAGAGCGTGATCTGGGGCACCAACGCCTTTGACCAATGGGGTGTGGAGCTGGGCAAGGAAATGGGCAAGGCGGTCTACCAGCGCCTGACCGGCGGCACCGAAGAGCCGGCTGACGATGCATCGACCCAAGGTCTGATCAACTACTTCCGCGGCCGTCACCGCGGCTGATTTGTCCCTCTCATGGTTATGACCATCGTTCCCACGCTCCGCGTGGGAATGCCGTTCGTGACGCTCTGCGTCACAAAAAGGACGCAAAGCGTCCAGAACTGCATGCCGACGCGGAGCGTCGGCACGATAGTCATTTGGATTTGTGTATAACGTCGACACGATAGTCAGTTGGACTTGTGCATCACAGTGAGCGCTGCGCGCTTGGCATGAGAGCTTCAGTCCGTTTTATCCACGCCCTCCCCGATGCCCTGAGCACGACATGGAATTCATCCGCACCCGCATCGAAACCCAGGTCATCAGCCTTACCGGCCTGGCGCTGGGTCAACTTGATCTGGAAAGCCCCAAGGGCGATCCGGGCCTGTTTGGCCCTCAGGCGGTGTGCTGGAAGGTGCATGGCGATTTCACCAGCATGCTGGTCGGCGGCATCAGCGCATTGATGCTGCAGGCTTTGCACCCGCTGGCACTGGCGGGCATCTGGGACCACTCCAACTTTCGTCAGGACATGCTCGGCCGCCTGCGCCGTACCGGGCAGTTTCTGTCCGGCACCACCTATGGCTCAACGCGAGATGCCAACTGGCTGATCGACAAGGTCCGCAACATTCACCTCAACATCGTCGGCACCGCGCCCGATGGTCGGCCGTATGCCGCCAGCGATCCGGATTTGCTGACCTGGGTGCATGTGGCTGAAGTCAGCAGCTTTCTCGCAGCCCATCTACGCTACCTCAACCCGGATATGTCGCTCGCCGATCAGGACGCGTATTACGCTGAAACAGCGCTGGTTGCCGAGCGACTCGGTGCACGCAACGTTCCACGCTCGCATCAGGCCATCGCTGACTATCTGGCAGACATTCGTGGTCAACTGATCTGTGACGCGCGCAGCCGTGAAGTGCTGCGCCTGCTGCTTGACGCGCCTGCCCCCAACTGGCTGGCCAAGCCGTTTGGCGTGTTGATGATGCGCGCCGGTATCGATCTGCTGCCGGACTGGGCCAGTGACATGCTCGACATCACGCAAAGCCCCTTCAAACGCCGGATGATCCGCCTGGGCGTCAACAGTACTGCGCCCATTCTGCGCTGGGCCGTACGCGACGGATCGGCGCAACGTGCCAGGCGCCGCATGGACGTTTGAACCATACGTGACGGTTTGCGGCAAACCGTGACCGAGCGGTTCACGGTTGGAACCTGCCTGCCTATCTGTGCCACCATGAGCGCTCAATAACAATGAGGATCAGCACCATGCTCGACGTCGTTATCGTCGCCGCCACCCGTACCGCCGTGGGCAGCTTTCAGGGCTCACTGGCCTCTGTCGCCGCAGTCGACCTCGGCGCAGCGGTCATTCGTCAACTGCTTGCCCGCACCGGCGTGGACGGCGCGCAGGTCGATGAAGTCATCATGGGTCAGGTGCTGACCGCAGGCGCTGGTCAGAACCCGGCGCGGCAGGCAGCCATCAAGGCCGGCCTGCCCTTCTCGGTACCGGCCATGACCCTGAACAAGGTCTGCGGCTCCGGCCTCAAGGCCCTGCACCTGGCGACCCAGGCGATCCGCTGCGGCGACGCCGAGATCATCATCGCCGGCGGCCAGGAAAACATGAGTCTGTCCAACTACGTGCTGCCGGGCGCGCGTACCGGTCTGCGCATGGGCCACGCCAGCATGGTCGATACAATGATCACTGACGGCCTGTGGGATGCATTCAATGATTACCACATGGGCATCACCGCCGAGAACCTCGCGCAGCAGTACGATATCAGTCGTGAAGCCCAGGACGAGTTCGCCGCCTTGTCTCAGCAAAAGGCGATGGCTGCGATTGAAGCCGGACGCTTCGCCGATGAGATCACGCCAATCCTGATCCCCCAGCGCAAGGGTGATCCGCTGTCCTTTGCAACAGACGAGCAGCCCCGCGCCGGCACCACCGCCGAGACCCTGGCCAAGCTCAAGCCCGCCTTCAAAAAGGACGGCACGGTCACCGCCGGCAATGCCTCGTCGCTGAACGACGGGGCTGCCGCCGTGATGCTGATGAGTGCCGCCAAGGCCGAGCAACTGGGCTTGCCGGTGCTGGCGCGCATCGCCGCGTATGCCAACGCCGGTGTCGACCCGGCCATCATGGGCATCGGGCCGGTCAGTGCCACGCGTCGCTGCCTGGACAAGGCTGGCTGGTCGCTGGCCGAACTGGACCTTATCGAAGCCAACGAAGCCTTTGCCGCACAGTCCCTGTCGGTGGGCAAGGAGCTGGGGCTGGATCCGCAAAAGCTCAACGTGAATGGTGGCGCTATCGCCCTTGGCCACCCCATTGGCGCGTCGGGCTGCCGCGTGCTGGTGACACTGCTGCACGAGATGATCAGGCGCGATGTGAAGAAGGGCCTGGCCACGCTGTGCATCGGTGGTGGTCAGGGGGTTGCCCTGGCGCTGGAGCGCTAGGGCAGGCAGAAGGCGCGGGACAGCCCGCGCCTTGCATCATCAGGCGGCTGCGGGCGCCACTTCCATGTCAGCAGGCTCCGGACGCTTGATCAGCGCGTAGATCACGCCGGTCAGCACACTGCCGGCGATGATCGCCACCAGATAAAGCAGCGCATGGTTGATCGCGTTGGGGATCAGCATCACGAACAGGCCACCATGCGGTGCCATCAGCTTGCAACCGAAGTACATCGACAACGCACCCGTCAGCGCGCCACCCACGACACTGGCCGGAATCACCCGCAACGGGTCCTTGGCAGCGAAGGGAATGGCACCTTCCGAGATGAAGCACAGCCCCAGCACGAACGCCGCCTTGCCTGCTTCACGCTCGCTCTGGGCGAACTTGCGGCGGGCCAGGATCGTGGCGATGCCCATGCCGATGGGCGGCACCATACCGGCAGCCATCGCTGTAGCCATCGGCGCGTAGCTCTGGGACGCCAGCAAACCGACCGAGAACGCATAGGACGCCTTGTTGATCGGCCCACCGAGGTCGACGCACATCATTGCGCCCAGCACCACGCCCAACAGGATCGCGTTGGTGGTGCCCATGCTGTCGAGGAAGTGCGTCAAGGCTTCGAGCATCCCGGCAACCGGCTTGCCGACCACGTAAATCATCACCAGACCGGTGAACAGGCTCGACAGCAACGGGATGATCAGAATCGGCTTGAGCGCTTCGACACTGGCCGGCAGACGTGCGTAGCGGTTGATCGCGGCAGCACTGTAACCGGCCAGAAAGCCTGCAACGATACCGCCAATGAACCCGGCACCCAGCGTACTCGCCAACAGACCACCGATCATGCCGGGTGCCAGCCCCGGACGGTCAGCAATCGAATAGGCGATGTAACCGGCCAGCAACGGCACCATCAGTTTGAACGCCGCTTCCCCACCGATCTGCATCAGTGCAGCAGCCAGCGTGCCCGGCTCTTTGAACGCGGTGATACCGAACACGAAGGAAAGAGCGATCAACAGCCCGCCCGCCACGACCATCGGCAGCATGAACGACACGCCGGTCAGCAGGTGCTTGTAGACGCCCGTCTTTTCTTGTCTGGCGGGTGACTTGGCGGTGGCCTCATCGGATTCCACCTGCCCTTCCGACAGGGCTTTTTTCAGGGTCGCCTCGGACTGCTTGAGGGCGATCCCGGTGCCGCAACGGTAGATCTTCTTGCCGGCAAAGCGGTCGGTATTGACCTCGATATCCGCCGCCAGCAGCACCACGTCGGCATCGGCGATGGCCTTGGCGCTGAGCGGGTTGCGCGCACCGACCGAACCCTGGGTTTCGACTTGCAGGTCGTAATTCAGACGCTTGGCAGCCTGCTGGATCGCTTCGGCCGCCATGAACGTGTGCGCGACGCCGGTCGGACAAGCCGTGATCGCAACGATGCGCGGTTGCGCGCCCGTATCACCGCTTGCCTGAGGCGCCGCTGCTTCGGACGCCACATGCACCTGCGCTTCTCGCTCGGCGCGCTGCAGAAAACTGTCGACATCCTGCAACGCATGCGCAGGCGAATCCTGAAACAGGCGTTTGCCGACAAAGCGGCTCAGGTCCACCGGACCGGTATTGACCACGAGGACAAGATCGGCGGCTTCGATGTCCTGAGCGGACAAGTGCTGATCGGCCTTATTGGGATCGATGATTTCGACGCTGGTTTCCCAGCCCTGGCGCAGGGCCGCCGCTTCGAGCAATCGTGCGCTGAGTACGCTGCTGACCTTGCCGTTCGGGCAGGCCGTAACTATGGCTAACTTCATGACGATCCTCTCTTATTGTTCTGAAAGGCTGCGTACAGTGACGCCGCCTTCAAGCCGTTTGAGTTGCGCGGCATCGGTGATACCGAAACCGATCTGGGTCACCGCCATGGCGGCAATCGCTGTGGCAGTGCGCAAGGTCTTCTGCGGCTCTTGACCGCTGATCAAGCCGTGCACCATGCCTGCCAGCAGCGAGTCACCCGCACCGACCGTACTGGCCACGGTGACCTTGGGCGGCAGTGAATGCAGTGCCACGCTCGGGCTGAACCAGTGCACGCCTTCGGAGCCTTGAGAGATCACCACATGCTCGATGCCCTGCGCCTGCAAACGCGCAGCCGCCTCGGCTTGTGCAGCGATGGAGATGATCGGTGCGTCGAGCGCATCAGCCAGCTCTTCGGTATTGGGTTTGATCAGCCAGGGCCCGGCCTTCAGACCGGCACGCAAGGCCAGACCACTGCTGTCCAGCGCCACTTTCAGACCGAGGTCCTTGAGCATCAGCAACAGTTTTTGCAGCCACTCCGGCGTGACACCGCGCGGCAGACTGCCCGCCACGACCACCACGTCGAAACCCTGAGCGATCTGTTCAACGCGAGTGAACAGCGCCTGCTGAGCCTCTTCACTGACCTGGGGGCCCGGGCCGTTCAAGTCGGTGATGCGGCCACTGCCTTCGGCCAGCTTGATGTTGCTGCGCGTTTCGCCCGGCACCCGGACAAACTCGTCGACGAACTGACGGCGCTCGAACAACGCCTCGAACGCTTGCTGATTATCAACACCGAGAAAACCGGCAACGGTCAGGTCATGGCCCAGATCAGCCAGCACCTGCGCCACATTCAGGCCTTTGCCCGCGGCGTGAGTGAGCATCGCCGTGCTGCGGTTGACCTGGCCCAGCTCCAACTGCCCCAACTGTACAGTCAGGTCCAGCGCCGGGTTCATGGTCAGGGTAAGAATCTTCGCCATTACACAGCCTCCACAAGCGCGCGGACTTCAGCGGCGCTGCCCGCCGTCAGCGCATTTTGCGCCAGTTGCTGAGCGCTGCTCAGGGTCAGTTCACGTACGCAGGCCTTGACCTCGCCAATGCTGCGCGCCGAAACACTCAACTCATCCACGCCCAGACCGACCAGAATCGGCACGGCCAGCGGGTCTGCAGCCAGCTCACCGCACACGCCCACCCATTTGCCGTTGGCATGCGCAGCGCGCACGGTCATGTCGATCAGTTGCAGCACCGACGGGTGCAGGCCGTCAGCCTGGGCCGACAGCGTCGGGTGGCCGCGGTCGATGGCCATGGTGTATTGCGTCAGGTCATTGGTGCCGATGCTGAAGAAGTCCACTTCCTTCGCCAGCACCGGAGCGATCAGCGCCGCCGATGGCACCTCGATCATGATCCCCAGTTGCAGGTCGCTGACCGGAATTTCCTCGCGCAGGCGCTGGGTCATGTCCCGCGCCTGACGCCACTCTTCAAGCGTGCCAATCATCGGGAACATGATGCGCAGCGGGCCGCTGTCTGCCGAACGCAACAGGGCGCGAAGCTGGCTTTCCATGACGTCAGGGCGCTGCAGGGTGAGACGGATACCGCGGACGCCGAGGAACGGGTTTTCCTCTTTGGCGATCGGCCAGTAAGGCAGCGGCTTGTCGCCACCGACGTCCAGCGTACGCACCACCAGCGGACGCCCGCCCAGATCGGTCAACACGCGGCGGTATTCAGCTTCCTGCGTAGCTTCATCGGGCGCCTGGGAATGCGCCATGAACAGCAGTTCGGTACGCAGCAGGCCGACGCCTTCCGCGCCCTGCTCCACGGCGGCCGGTGTGCCGGTGCTGTCGCCGATATTGGCGAAGACTTCGACAGCATGACCATCGCGCGTCACGGCGGGCTCCATGCGTGCTTCGGCTGCCGCCTTGAGACGCTGCTCACGCGCGTCACGGTCCTGAACTGCGCGCTGCAGAGTCGCCTCGTCAGGCGCGACGGTCAGCCGTCCGCGCTGGCTGTCGAGCAGCAGTACGGTGCCCGGCTTGAGCAGCAACACTTCATCACCAGCCCCTACCAGTGCAGGAATGCCCAGCGCACGCGCCACGATGGCGCTGTGCGCGGTGGCACCGCCACGTGCGGTGAGAATACCGGCGACCTGCGCCGGGTCGAGACGGGCAACGTCGGACGGGCCGACTTCGTCCATCACCAGAATGTAGGGTTCGTCCGGGGCCGCAACGGTTTCGACGCCACAGATCTGCGCCAGTACGCGGCGACCGACGTCACGCAGGTCTGCGGCGCGCTCGGCCAGCAACGCGTCCTTTAGCTGTTCCTGCTGAACGGCAGCGGTCTCGATGACCGTGGCCCACGCAGCCGCCGCGCTTTCGTCGTTATTGAGGCGCACCTCGACTTCGTTGGTCAGTTCCGGGTCTTCGAGCATCTCCTGGTGGGTGATGAAGATTTCCCGGATGGCCTTTGATTTGCTGCGCTGAATGAGATTTTCGATATCGCTGCGTACTTCGCCAATCGCCTTGTGCAAGCGCTCGCGCTCGGCAGCCACCGACTCACCCCGCTGCGGATAATCGAAGCTTTGCAGCACTTGAATATGCGCCGGCCCCATGGCAATGCCCGGTGAAGCAGAAACGGCCTGCAACACGCTGCCTGCTGGCGGAGCGCTGAGCGGTTTGGCAGCCGCCGGGGCCGGCGCTGGCGCAGCCTCGGTCTGCGAGACAGCAGGCAAGGGTTCGACTTCCTCGCCCAGACCTTGCTCAACGGCAGCGATCAGGGCTGGCAACGCGTCGTCGGCGATGGTCGGCTCGGCAATGAATTCCAGCGTCTGACCACGGCGCGCACCGAGGCTGAGCAGCTTGCTCAGGCTCTTGGCCGACACGGCGGCTTCGCCGGTTTCCAGCACACGCATGCGGATCTCGCCGTCAAACTCCTTGGCCAGCTGCGCCAGTATCTTCGCCGGGCGAGCGTGCAGGCCATGGGCGTTGGCCAGCTGAATCTGCCGGGTCGGCCACTCGGCGGGCAGTTCGCCGCCGAGCGCCTCCAGCACGGCGCGACTGTTGGTGGCGTGACCCAACTCGTGGCCACGGCCTTCGATCAGCAACAGACACAGACGCTCGAGCAGCGCCTGATGCGCCTCACCGAGGCTGGCCAGGCAGAACAGACCGGTCAGCGGCTGACCCAGGTAGCGCATGGGTTTGTCGGGGGTGACGAACGCCAGACCGGGACGCTTGACGGTTTGCTCGCTGTGCAGCCACCAGAGGCCATCACCCAGCGACAACGCTTCCACTTGCTGGAGCACAGCGGCAAAACCGTTACTCACGCAGTCGGCCTTGCGCAACAGGCGTGCGCCGCGCCAGACCAGTTCTTCGAAATCGTCGGCCGAAACGCCGAGGCTGATCATCTGGGCGTCGAGTGCCAGTTCCTGCGGAGCGCCCTGCAATAGCTTGAGCAGGTCTTCCGGGGTCTTCGCTTCGCGCAGCGCCTGGCCGAGGTCCTCTTCACCCAGTGCGCGCGTCAGCAGTTGCAGCAAACGCAAGTGCTCGTCGGATTTGGCAGCGATACCAATCGCCAGGTAAACCATTTGTCCGTCGCCCCAGTCCACCCCTTCGGGGAACTGCATCAGACGCACACCGGTGGTGAACACCAGGTCGCGGGTTTCGGGTGTACCGTGTGGGATGGCGATGCCCTGACCGAGAAAGGTCGAGCCTTGCTGCTCACGGTTCATCAGCCCGGTGAGGTAGCCCTCGGCAACCAGACCATCAGCGACCAGGTGGTCGGCAATCAGCTTAAGTGCGGCAGTTTTATCCACAGCCGACTGGGCCATGGATATTTGCTCCAGAGTGAGTTCGAGCATTGCCTTGACTCCTGTGCAGCGCCAAGGCGCCACCTGATTCTTGTTTTAATGACGATCACGTGATCGACAGCTTAGGGGGATGAGGGTGATATCTTTCCGAGCATCGTATCGGACATCACTTTCATCTCGATTGCAGCAGACAACAGGCGTGCTGAATCGTTTAATCTAGAATTGCCCGGCACGTTACTCGATTCTGCGGATTCATTGAAGCCCGGACGGCGCGATCACTGTGGGACAATTCCCAAAATACGTGAAGTACTTGGGAATTTCCTACGGTCTGGTGTAAAGATCAGCGCCATGAAAAAAATAACTCGATTGTCCTGAGCCGCGTACCTAATAAAAGGAAATTCCGGGGTGAAACTGAGCGATATCGCACGTCTGGCAGGTGTTTCTGTCACTACGGCCAGTTACGTGATCAATGGCAAGGCCGAAAAACAGCGCATCAGTCCGGCAACGGTCGAGCGTGTCAAAGCCGTGGTCGAGCAGCACGACTTCCGACCCAACCCGCAAGCGGCGGGCCTGCGCAGCCGTCATAGCAAGACACTGGGCTTCATCCTGCCCGACCTGGAAAACCCCAGCTATGCACGCATTGCCAAATTGCTCGAGCAAGGCGCGCGCAGCCTCGGTTATCAATTGCTGATCGCCAGCTCCGATGACGACCCCGCCAGCGAACTGCAACTGTTGCAGCTGTTCCGCGCCCGCCGTTGCGACGCGCTGCTGGTGGCCAGCTGCCTGCCGACCGGTGACGACAGTTACCGGGAATTGCAGCTCAAGGGCACGCCGATCATCGCCATCGACCGGGAAATGAATCCCGAGTTTTTCTGCTCGGTGGTCAGCGATGACCATGACGCCTGCCAGCAACTGACCCACAGCCTCCTGCAAACCCGACCGCGACATATCGCCCTGATCGGCGCACGCCCTGAACTGAGCATCAGTCGCGCGCGTGCAGCCGGCTTCGAACATGCACTCGACGGGTTTACCGGCGCCACCATCATCGAGCACGGCGAAGCGTTCAGCCGCCAGTGTGGTCAGCGTTTGATGACCGAACTGCTACAGCGCCAGGGACATTTTCCGGACGCGTTGATCACAACGTCTTATGTGCTGCTGCAAGGCGTGTTCGATGTGCTGCAAAGTCAGGTGCTGCAATCGCCTCCACTGCATCTGGGCACCTTCGGCGATACGCAGTTGCTCGATTTTCTGCCGTTGCCCGTCAACGCCATGGCTCAGCAACACCAGTTGATCGCCGACAAGGCCCTGCAACTGGCGCTGGCCGCTATCGAGAAGGACGATTACCAGCCCGGCGTGCATGCGATTGCCAGGGCTTTCAAGCAACGTATTCACGAGGCGTGACTGTGACGCTGATCGATACCCATACCCACCTGGATTTTCCGGATTTCGATGCCGACCGCGCTCAGGTTCTGGACAACTGTCTGACGCTTGGCGTTGAGCGCATGGTGGTGCTCGGGGTGTATCAGCGTAACTGGCAGCGGCTCTGGGAGCTGACCGAAGCCAACCCCGCCCTGCACGCAGCGTTCGGCATGCATCCGGTGTACATCGATGAGCACCGTACCGAACACCTGACCGAGCTGGGCGACTGGCTGACGCGCCTGAAAGGCCATCCGCAGTTATGTGCGGTGGGTGAGATCGGTCTGGATTATTACGTAGAGCGCCCGGACAAGGCGCGTCAGCAGACGCTCTTTGACGCGCAATTGCAGCTGGCAGCGGACTTCAACCTGCCCGCCTTGCTGCACGTGCGCCGCAGCCATGCCGATGTGATCTCGACGCTCAAGCGCCACAAACCAAAACGCAGCGGCATCATTCACGCCTTTGCCGGCAGCCGCGAAGAGGCACGCGAATACATCAAACTGGGGTTCAAACTGGGTCTGGGCGGAGCGGCGACCTGGCCGCAGGCACTGCGCATGCATCGGGTCATCGCCGAACTGCCGCTGGACAGCGTGGTGCTGGAAACCGACTCACCGGACATGGCGCCCGCCATGCATCCCTACCAGCGCAACAGCCCGCAGCACTTGCCCGACATTTGCGAGGCCATCGCGGAGCTGATGAAGATCAGCCCCCAGCGACTGGCCCAGGCGAGCACGGACAACGCCTGCGAACTGTTCGACTGGCCTCGCCTGTCACACACCTGATGTCACCTGCCTGACCTGTGCGGCCAGGATCGGATCAGAGCAGAAGGGTCCACAGGGCAAACCCTGCGTACCAGACCACCGCCGCACGTACCAGCAGCTCCCAGAGCATGTCGAGGCCGGTGACGCCCTGCGCGCCCATCATCGGCGGCGGAACCTCGCTGGCGGCGCAGCCAACGCGCGTAATCAATTGCGCAGCACTGATGTTCCAGTTCAGCAGTTCATGCAGCATCACCCGGGTGACCGCCACAAAATTGCCGACTAATGCGAAGCTGGCGGCGAGCAACCTGACCGGCACCCAGTCAAAGGCATGGCGCAACTGCCCTGCGCGCTCGACCAGTGCTGGAGTCTTGCCGTGCTCGGCAGCAAGTGCCAATAGCCTGTAGGCCAGCGCAGCCACCGGGCCGAGTACGAAGTACCAGAAAATCACGGCGAAGAAACTCTGAAACGCCTGCCAGAGCAGGTAGCCCTGCACACCCTGCAGCAATTGCTCGCTGTTGTCCGCCTGCACGCCCATGTCGCGCTCGGCCACGTGCACCGCAGCCTGCGCATCGCCACGTCGGCAGGCATCGCGAAACGGCCCGAGCACCGCAACCAGATCAACCCGGCCAAGGCTGTAGATCAACACCAGCAGGTGAATGGGCAGAACCAGCCAGCCATAGGCTACCGAGCCGATGATGGTCAGCGCCAGTTGCAGGATCAGCACGGGCACGAGCACCAGCAGCGCCAGCATCAACCAGGGACGTGTCGAGGTCCGCGGGCTGGCCTCGAGCTTTGCCAGTTCTTTCAGCCACGGCCCGTCACGCTGAGCGCGCTGACGCAGGGCAGAAAACTTTTCGATAAGAACGGCCAGCAGTAGCACCAGAAAACTCATTGTTCGTCCCTCACATCAATCCAGCAAAGCCGCTCGAAACCTGGCCCAGTCAAAACAGGGCCCAGGATCAGTCTTGCGTCCCGGCGCCACGTCACTGTGACCACAGATACGCTCGGGGGTGATCGCCTCGAATGCCTGGCGCAACTGTCGCGTCAGGTCGATCAGCGCGTGGTATTGCGCATCGGTGAAAGGCTGGTCATCCGTCCCCTCCAGTTCGATGCCGACAGAAAAGTCATTACACCCTTCCCGGCCCTGAAAACAGGAAACGCCGGCGTGCCATGCACGATCAAGACAAGAGACGAACTGAATGACCTCGCCATCACGTTCAATCAGAAAATGCGCTGAAACGCGCAGATCGGCAATCCCCACAAAGTAGGGATGCTCGTCGGTGTCGAGCCGGTTCTGAAAGAAAGCCTGCACCTTGCCGGTCTTGAATTGCGCTGGCGGCAGGCTGATGTTGTGGATCACCAGCAGCGAGATTTCGCCTTCGGGTCGCGCATTGAAGTTGGGCGAGGGGCAATGCTGCACGCCGTCGCACCAGCCGCTTGCGGAGTCCAGTTGCATGAATGCTCCTTGAACGGGGGTAAATAAGTAGCGCTGATTATGCCCGTGACAGCAGCTGACGTGGGGGTTGGGGTACGGATCCGCGATGTAGGAAACACGCCGTAGATGCAGGGATCTGTGACGGAGNCGACGCGAGGCGTCGGCACGCTGGTCAATCGGCTGCCTGACGATCAGCAGCGCAGACGAACGATAGTTTTAATCAGTCAATCAGGCACCCTTGAGGTTGCGCAGGTTGCTGATGACGGACTCCAGAGCCCGATCGAAGAGTAGCGCGTCGTCGAGAATACGCACCGCACCGCGACGAAATTCGACGGCAAGGCCGGTGCGGGTCTTTTCCAGAACCTTCATGCCGGTACGATTGACGAACACATAACGTCCGGTAGGCTCGACAATCGCGGTCAACTTGCAACGCAGCTTGTGCTCTTCATCTTCCTGAATCTCGACCCAGCAACCGACCCGCAACTTGTCGACCATCTGCAGGCCTGCATCGTCATCGGGTAGCTGAACCACCGGTTCATTGAGCATCTGCTCTTCAGGAGTAATCAGAACGATTTCCTCGACCACCGCCATCATCGGCGGGCCTTCGACGGCCAGGCCGTCTGCCTGAACGGTATCGCCCTCGCCTTCCTGCAGGCGCGAGAAGTGCTGGAAAGCCTGGACATGCAGCGACTCCAGCTGGCTGAAGAATTCGCTGGTGGCAAAGGGGTCAAACGCGGCGCTGGTCAAGCCATCACGCAGCGACTTGAGCAGTCCCGGAACCAGCTCCAGCAAGCGCTGCAGAGCCTGCGGGTCGTCGTGCAGCTCGACGCTCCAGATCAACTCGTCCATGGTCTCCAGCCCGGCCTGCCACTCGCTGGACTCTTCGCCATGCTTGAGACAGGTCAACAGCAGGACCTTGCTCCAGGCCTCCTGCAACAGCCGCACAACCACCTCGGGCAAGGTTTTGCCCAATAGGCGCTGATTCAGCTCATGCTGCACCTGCTGCCTGGCCAATTCGGCTCGGGCGCGCCCTTCTTCGGCATCGCGGGTGCGCTGCTCGAGCAACTCGCTGCGGCGACGCTCGTCACTGGTGAAGGCCAGAAAATCCGCCAGCAATTCGGAAAAAATTGCCGGGTCATCGACAAAATCATTGAGCAGGCGCTGCACGATCTGCTCGACACGCTGATACAGCGAGTCGCGCTGATAGTCGTCACGACCGCCCCAGCCCAATGCGGCAGTGGCAATTTCGTTAAGCAGGCGACGGGCAGGATGACTGCCGCGGCTGAAGAAGCTTTTGTCGATGACAGCCACTTTGAGCATCGGAATCTGCAGACGCCCGATCAAAGCACGCAGTGAAGGCGTCAGGTTGCGGTCATCGAGAATGAACTCGAACAGCATGGCGATCAGGTTGATGACGTCCTCGTCACCGACACCGACGATTCTGGATTTGCCGGTCTTGACGTTGACTCGCGTCAGCAGTTGTTCCAACTGATTGCGCAGGTCGAAATCGTCTGAAGTCTCCTGCGACGGCACATATTGCTGCAGGTGAGACAGCAGGCGCAGCAGGTCCCGGCTGGAAATCGGACGCACTTCGGCGTTGGGCTCATGACGCGGCGCGAGATTACCGCGCACGTGCAGCAGCAGTTCCTGCAACGCCGAGAAGACCTCCTGCACACCCTTGTCGAGCTTGTCGGCGGCTTCGTTCAAGGCAGGGTCGGACATCTCGGAGACACGACTTCTGGGCGCCGCCCTGTCGGATGAACGACGGGCCGGCAATGCTTTCATGTTCGGTAATACACCTGTGGCAATCAGCAACTGATTGGCTTCGCTGTACAGGTCGTCCGTATTGGTCAGGACGTACTTCTCGAACAGTTTGAGAATGATCAGCTTGACCTTGATCTCGACGCCAAGGCTGCGCCCGGCGTCCAGAAAGAACCTGCACAGCATCGCCGGCCCCAGGGGGTTGGAGTCTTCGGCGATGGCTTGCGGAATGAGCACGTTCAGGCGTGCAGTGAGCTGCCCCAGAGCGAGGGCGTCACGGCTCATGACCTTGCTGACCATAGCGTCCACGGCCACGGTCTTCTCGAGATCGTCGTTGTGCACCAGCGACAGCTTGTCGAAGGACACAGGGGCTGGAAGCACAGGCTCCTGAATCTGATACTGGCCCAGGACCAGAAAGGACTCGTAGAACTTGTCGAGGAAGCCACGTTCTATGCTTTTGCGCTTGAGACGCAGGTCACGCATGGCTTCAAAAAAGATGTTCTGCTCAGTGTTGCTGCGGGCGCGGTCAGCCATTTCGAACAGCGTATCGTCGGCGTTATCGAACAACGCCTGCAATGCATCCTTGAGCTGCTGGGCCGCCTTGTCGCGAACCTGCAACAACACAACGGGTAACCGGGCCAACGGAGTACCCGCCCCCTGCAAAGGGAACGATTTGCTCAACGGCACTACTTTTTCGTCGTTTGGCATTACACCCCCTGACAGGAAACAACCTGAACCCCATCACAAACGTGGCTTGTTACCCTCGCACTGTGAAGCGACCCCCTTGGCCTTGCACAACGTCAAACTCATGGCGTCAATTACAAGTCGGATTATCTTTCAAAACTTGTCATCAACGCCAGTGAGACTTTTCTTTCACTCTCGCGAATGAAGCGGCAAGGCATTCATGTGCAGCGATAGACCGCGATATTCGCTTTCCATCGCAAACGAATTTGCCAAACCGACCAACTGCACGTTTCCAGGGGTAACACCCTGGCATGGCGCAGGTGGGTAAGCGGGATGCGGTGCCTTATACTCGAACGACTTTGCTACTGGAGCCCGCTATGCCGAATTTACGAATTGCCGACCTGACCGCCGAGATCGAGGCCAATGTGCGTCGCGCATTGCTGGAGGATGTCGGCAGCGGCGATATCACCGCCCAATTGATTCCGGCAGAACGGCTGGCCAAGGCCACTATCATTTCCCGCGATGCAGCGGTGATCGCCGGTACTGCCTGGGTCGATGCGGTCTTCCGGCAACTGGACCCGCGCGTCGCCGTGCACTGGCAAGTGACCGATGGCGACCGTGTCAGTCCCAATCAGGCGCTGTTTCACCTTGAAGGCCCGGCCCGCTCGCTGTTGACCGGCGAACGCAGCGCGCTCAATTTTCTGCAGATGCTCTCGGGAGTGGCCACCCGGGCGCAGTACTTCGCGGACATGGTCGCGGGCACTCAGGTCAAACTGCTGGATACCCGCAAGACCCTGCCGGGCCTGCGCCTGGCGCAGAAATACGCGGTCACCTGCGGCGGCTGTCATAACCATCGCATCGGGCTGTACGACGCGTTTCTGATCAAGGAAAACCATATCGCAGCCTGTGGCGGCATCGCTCAGGCAATAGAAGCGGCGCACCGAATTGCCCCCGGCAAGCCTGTTGAAGTCGAGGTGGAAAGCCTGAGTGAGCTCAGGCAGGCGCTGGACGCAGGCGCCGACATCATCATGCTCGATGAATTGAGCCTTGATGACATGCGCGAGGCTGTGCGCCTTACCGCAGGCCGTGCCAGTCTTGAAGCCAGCGGCGGCATCAATGACGACACCCTGCGGGTGATTGCAGAAACGGGTGTCGATTACATTTCCATCGGTGCGATGACCAAGGACGTGAAAGCCGTGGACCTGTCCATGCGCCTGAGCCTCTGACGCATCGCGCACAGCCAACTGTCACTATTCGCTCGGGAGTAGACGCTTTGGAACAATGGTTTGTGATGAACGCGGGCAAGCAACTCGGCCCGATGGACGCGGATGCTGCGCGGCTGATTGCCCGTGAGTCGCCCGGCGCGTGGTGCTGGAAGCAGGGCATGCCGGACTGGCAGCCGATCTATCAGGTGCCGCAGGTGCGCGCCATGAAGAAGGACGGGGTGACGCCTTTTCCTGATCCGACGCCGGACATGATCCAGCCCAGGCCGTCCGCGCTGCCGGCGCAGGCAGCCCCGACACCCGCGCCGGCCTCTGTGCCCGCCAGACGCCCTTCGTTTACGCCCGACCCGAACGCCTCGGGCGGCTATGGCCTGGCGCAGACCACCGATGGCGTGGACTTCAAGCTGTACGGCACGGAAACCCAGTTCATCGAACTGGAGCTTGACCCTGGCGAAAGCGCCGTCGCCGAAGCCGGAGCGATGATGTACAAGACCTGCGACGTGCAGATGGAGACCATCTTCGGCGACGGCAGCAATCAATCGTCCGGGCTGCTGGGTTCGCTGTTCGGTGCAGGCAAGCGCATGCTGACCGGCGAAAGCCTGTTCACTACGGTGTTTTCGCAACAGGGTTCAGGCAAGGGCCGCGTGGCGTTTGCAGCGCCCTACCCCGGCACGATACTGCCGCTCAACCTGCGCGACTTCGGCGGCAGGCTGATCTGTCAGAAAGACAGTTTTCTGGCTGGCGCCAAGGGCGTCTCCATCGGTATCCAGTTCCAGAAGAAAATCCTCACCGGTCTGTTCGGGGGCGAAGGTTTCATCCTGCAAAAGCTGGAAGGTGACGGCTGGGTGTTCGTGCACATGGGCGGCACGGTGCGCAAGATCGAACTGGCGGCAGGCGAAGCGCTGGACGTCGACACCGGATGCCTGGCAGCCATGACCCAGACCGTCGATTACGATATCCGCACGGTCGGTGGCGGCATCAAGTCGATGCTGTTCGGCGGCGAAGGGGTTTTCTTCGCCAGACTGACCGGCCCCGGCACAGTATGGCTGCAAAGCCTGCCCTTCTCCCGACTGGCCGGGCGCATGCTGGCCGCAGGACCATCGGGTGTGGGCAGAAGCGAACGTTAACTTCAGCACTACGTTATTGGACCGAAGACTGTGCTGCGCACTTGCAACTATCGTGCGACGTTCTGCGTCGCATGCTGTTCTGGACGCTCCGCGTCCTCTTGACGACGCAGAGCGTCGTGAAGTGCATTCCCACGCTGGAGCGTGAGGAACGATAGCTATGATCAGCACCCAATAAAAAAACCCCGCCATCGCTGGCGGGGTTTTTATTGGGCGCTGCTCGGGTTTAGCCGATTGCCACGCCGTGAGCTTCTGCCAACGGCTTCAGACCGCCGGCAAAGCCCTGGCCAATGGCCTTGAACTTGAACTCTTCGCCATTGCGATACAACTCGCCGAAGATCATCGCGGTTTCGGTCGATGCATCTTCCGACAGGTCGTAACGAGCAACTTCCTTGCCGTCAGCCTTGTTCACAACGCGGATGTAAGCGTTGGAAACCTGGCCAAAGCTTTGCTTGCGCTCTTCAGCGGAATGGATGGTAACCGCGAAAACCAGCTTCTTCACTGCCGCTGCCAGGCCAGTGAGCTTGACCGTTACCGACTCGTCATCGCCCTCGCCAGCGCCTGAACGGTTATCGCCCAGGTGCTCGACTGAACCATCAGCCGACTTCTTGTTGTTGTAGAAAATGAAACTGCTGTCGTCCAGCACTTTGCCATTTTCGCCAACGATGAAGATCGAAGCATCCAGGTCGAACTCGGTGCCATCGGTCACACGCGGATCCCAGCCCAGGCCCACGGTGATTTCTGTCAGGCCAGGAGCCTCTTTGGACAGGGAAACGTTGCCACCTTTACTCAGACTTACTGCCATGTTCTTGATCCTTTCCAGAAAAGTGGTTGGGCGTGAATCAGAAATTCATGCCGAAAGAGTTGGCTACGGCTTTCAGTCCACCGGCAAAACCGCTACCCACGGCGCGGAACTTCCACTCGCCATTGTTGCGGTACAGTTCGGCGAAAATCATCGCGGTTTCAGTGGAAGCGTCTTCTGCCAGGTCATAGCGAACAACTTCAGAACCTGACTGCTCATTCAATACGCGAATGAACGAGCCACCCACCTGACCGAAGTTCTGCTTGCGGCTGTCTGCGTCGTGAATGGTCACGACGAAAACAACTTTCTCCACATCGGCAGGGACACGGGCCAGATCGACCTTGAGGACTTCGTCATCGCCGTCGCCAGCACCGGTACGGTTGTCACCGGTGTGCTCGACAGAACCGTCGGCGCTCTTGAGCTGGTTGTAGAAAATGAAGTCAGCTTCACTGCGGACCTTGCCATTGGCGGCCAACAGGAATGCGCTGGCGTCCAGGTCGAAATCCTGTCCGTCAGTGGCTCGCGGGTCCCAGCCCAGACCGATCAATACGTTGGTCAGGGTAGGGTCGGTTTTCGACAGCGAAAGGTTGCCACCTTTTTGCAGAGTCAAAGCCATGATTCGTTTATCTCCTTTATCCAGTGTTTACGCTTTTTCTTCCGCGGATTCGTCTTTGCCCGGGAAGAGCAGGCTTGCAACGATACCGATGATCAATACGACGACCACAACCAGCAGGCTGGTGTTGGCGCTGATCTCGTAACCGTGATGGAACAGGTGGTTGGTTGCATTCAGGCCCAGTTTGACGGCGATGAAGAACAGCAAGGCGATAACCGCTTTCTCCAGGTGCACCAGGTAGCGCTTGAGGGCTTCCAGAACGAAGTACAGGGTACGCAGACCGAGAATCGCGAACAGCATGGCCGAGAACACGATCAGCGGCTCGCGGCTCACGGCGATGATTGCAGGCACGGAGTCGAACGCGAACAGCACGTCGGAGATTTCGGCCACAACCAGACACAGGAACAGCGGGGTCGCGAACAGAGCGCCTTTGGCCGCCAGCGTGATACCGGCGTTTTCAGGCTTTTTGACTTCCTGCTCGAGAACCGAGCGACGAACGAAGAAGTTGCTGCCGTGCAGTTTTGGCCACACCGGGAACAGCTTCTTGGCGAAGCGATAAGCCATGTGTTGCGAGTAGTCGACTTCTTCGTCGTCGTCATCGCCCGCCCTGAGCATCATGATGGCTGTCCAGGCAACGATGACCGCAAACACCACTTCGACCCATGGACCCAGCGCCAGAAGGCCGGTACCGATGGCGACGAAGATGCCGCGGAAGACGATGGCGCCGATGATGCCCCAGTACAGAACGCGGTGGCGCAGGCCATCCGGAATCTTGAACCAGGAGAACAACGCCATGAACACGAACAGGTTGTCGACGCTCAACACTTTTTCCAGCGCGTAACCGGTCACGAACAGCGTGGCGACTTCAGAGCCGTGCTGGACATACAGGAAACCGGCGAAGGCCAGCGAAATGGCGACCCAGAAAATCGACCACGCCGAGGCTTGCGCGAGGGTGATTGGCTTGTTTCCACGGTGGGAGAACATGTCGATAGCCATGGCCGTAACGGCCAGACCGACGAAAACCGCCATCGTGAGTGGAGGGAAGCCTAGAGAGGTGCTTTCCATTTAACTGCGTTCCTTAGGGTAAAAAATTACAGGTCGAAATCGGACGGGTTGAGGCCAAGCTCTCGACAGATCGTGCGGCAGACTTCCCGCTCTTTCTCATCGAAGCTGCCATCGGCGCCGCCGATAGCACAGCAGACGCGCACCAGCAAACGGCCTGCATCTTCTTTCTTTTTGATCTTGCCGATGGTTTTCAAGGCCTCGGCACGACCAATTTCAAAATCGAACTCGAACTTTGAGCAGGCTTCCTGGAAGCCCTGGATGACGTCCTTCATGTCGAAAACTTTCAGTTCCTGAGAGTTCTGAATGAAGCCGGCCATTTTCTGCTTTTCACTGGAGCTGATATCACCGTCTGCGGCCGATACCAGAGCACAGCCGGAAACCACAGCCTCCATGAATTCGCGATTCTTGAACTTCGAGACTTCCGAAGCCAGCTTGTCGCGAGCAGCTGTTGCGTTTGTTTTCAACCAGTCCAGCATGTCTATCTCCCATGAGGCGGCACAGCCAGCCCAGAAATACCACGGTATGTTTACTTGGAACCTGCAGCCCAGCGCATGCCCCATCCGTAGGCTTTATCCATGTTGCTGTGGCCGTTATGGAAATCCACACGACGCGTCACCTTGACCGCACCGTTGTCATTTTCCAGCAGGGCAATGGCACACATGCCCTGGCGACCGCCCTCTTCATTGAGGCGAACCTCGATGGGCGGCTGGCCCGGCGCGTGAATGGTGACGACCCCGTCGGTTTCCTTCCAGTTCGGCGCACCTTCATAGATGAACGCGTAGACCAGAATGCGACGGATCTTGCTCCAGTGCGCGCCATTGATATGCAGCCACTCACCGTCGCTGATCGAGCCGGTACGGTCATCGCCCATCAACTTGATGAACGGCTCGGTGTTGAGCGAACCGAACGAGTTGCCCAGCGCCTGAACAGCGCCTTTGAGACCGTCCTGCATTTCGAAGAGGCAGCCTACATCAAGGTCGATGGCATTGCTCTTCTTCATAGAGAAGAAGCCACCGCCCTTGCTGTCGTTACGACGGTTCCAGTTCAGGTTGACCCGAATCTCACCGAAACCGGCACTGGATTTTTCCAGACTGATGGAAGCACGGGTCTTGTCGAGCGTAATCTTGCTCAGACTGACGGTCGACTTGGGCACAGGCGCTGGAACAGGTGCAGGTGCAGGTGCAGGTGCAGGTGCAGGTGCAGGTGCAGGTGCAGGTGCAGGTGCAGGCTGATCCTGCGGCGCGGCGACTTCAACGCCGAAGTTTTTTGCCAATGGCTCAAGGCCGCCAGCAAAACCCTGGGCCACGCAACGGAACTTCCATGCCCCCTGACGCAGGTAGAACTCGCCCAGAATCAACGCGGTTTCTTTCATGCCGCTTGTAGGGATATCGGCTTCGATACCACCGGTGATGTTCAAGGCCAGGCGCGACACGCTGCCAAAACTGGCCTTGTTCTCATAGATGGTCGCCGTCAGGGCCACCTTCTCGATGACCGAGTCCAGACGGCTCGGATCAAGACTGAACACTGCGCGTCCGGCTGACGCTTCCGTCTGCTGCAGCGCACCGCCGTTCACGCTTTTCTGGCCGTAGAAACACATGTCCTGATCGCCACGGACCTTGCCGGAAGCGGTCAGCAGAAACGCAGAAACATCGATATCCGCATCCGCGAGCGGAGAGTAAATAACTTCCACCGTCAGCGGGCCGGCAGCGACCGGCGCGTTGGCGCCCGGGACAAGTTGGGTCATGCGCGTACAGCCCCGATCGCCAGCTCGACCAGATCATCTGCAGTACGGCCATTGGTGACCTGCCCTACTGCGGTGAAATCCCAACCTGCAGGGGTGCGCGCCAGATAGGACATCACCACGCCGGTGTGCTGGCCTTTTTCGGACAGATCAAAGCGGCCCAGTTCGTTACGGCTGCCCAGGTCGACAATACGGCAGTAGGCGTTGGCGACTTTTTCGAAATTCTGACCGGTGAACGAATTGACGGTGAACACCAGGTATTTGACCGTGGCAGGCAGTTTTTCCAGATCGACGCTGATGGTTTCATCGTCGCCCGCGCCTTCGCCGGTACGGTTGTCACCCGAATGCTGAATGGCACCGTCACGCGATTGCAACTGGCGGAACCAGACAAGATCGAGGGGCTTTTTGTCGGCGTCGAGCATGATGCACGAGGCATCCAGGTCGATATCGCCGCCGCCACCACCGAGCAATTTACCGAAGAAACCACTGGCTTTTTCAGGGTCCCATCCAAGTCCCATGCTGACTTTCTTGAGGCCTGTACCAGCAGTTTTCTCGAGTGAGATCGTCTGGTTCTTTGCCAAAGTGAGTGCCATTTTTCGCTCCATGTGACGTTGGATTTCGGATAAAAGTGTTACAGCCTTACCGTGTTGGCCCGTCTTTGCCATCAGGATTGTGTAACTTGGCGTTAACGGGGCCTTTATAGCGGCCTCGACGCCACGTCGGATGGAACAAACGCCAGTGCGCATCCTGAGCAGCGGCGAGCAATTCGTGGTCACCTCGGGTGTCGCCCCAGGCGCGAACCCGGAACTGGGTCAATGGCCCGTAAACGCTCTCCAGGCGTGCAACTTTCGAGTCGCAACGGCAGTTGCTGCCTTCGATCAAGCCGGTCAGCTTGCCGTCGATCACTTCCAGATTGGTACCGATCAGCTCTACTTTCAGGCGATCAGCAAAAGGTTGCAGGACCATAGCAGGCGATGCTGAACAAAGCGTGACAATGGCACCCTTCTCGATTTCAGCGGCAATGGACTCCAGCGCGGCAGGACGCATCAGGCGTTTCCAGTGCGACTGGCAGAACGCTTCAGCCTTCTGCTGCAGCCACTGCACTTCGACGCCACTGAGGAAGGCCTTGATCAGGCGCCCTTTCAGTTCGTCGCGGGTCACGCGCTTGGCAAGAAAGCCGATGCTCGGCAATACCAGCCGGGCCATACGCACAGAGAAGGCTCGTTGCCCAAAGGCGAACTTGAGAAACGGCACGAAGCTGTCGTGTCGGGTGATGGTCCCGTCAAAATCGAAAACCGCCAACAGGCGTTGTTCAACTTCGATTTCAAGATCGGGGCCTGCAGGTTCAAGATCAGGTTCTACGGTTTCAAGGTCAGGTTCTATCATCTAGCTAACTGCCTCAGCGAGTCGAATGCTGGCATCCATGATCGAAGCGGGTGCGGATAACACTCCATGCCATTTGGCGCGCTCCATGATGTGGGTTGCCCATTTATAGTGGGTAGCCGGTTCACACATCGCGTCGTTGTACTTGAACACTGCGGGGGCCACAGAGTTCAAAATCATCCGGGCGGAGTTGATGTCCTCCAGGCTGACGCGTAGCGCATTCTGAATGATATTGACCTGCGAGGGGTGAATTGCCGTTTTACCGACCAATCCATTGGCAATATCCAGCGCCAGCTCATGCTCCAGAATGTCCGGAGTAGCCAGTTGCTCGAACACCGGAGCGGTAAGCGCAAAGCCCTGCGAACCCATGACACCCGCCAGCATGGGGATGACATACCCCATCGGCGTCGAGTACAGGGTCATGGCCGGATTGCGGCGCAGCCCCAGGCAGCCCATCAGGTCATTGCCCCCGATGCGCAGCGCAATGATCCGCTCGCACAGACTGGCCTTCAAGGCTTCCCCCAACTCGACCATCGCTGTCGGATTGAACACTTCAGGGGTTTCCAGTGTAGGCATCAACGCCAGCGCCGGGTTGGTGACGGCCTGCTCCCAGTTCGTCAGACTTTTCAGCGAGAGCTTGGGAACAACGAAACCGTCGACGTGCGCCATCAGCGGCCAGTCGTTGAGAATTCGCGCCATCGCAGCGTCTCTTGGACGCACGAAAAGCAGCGGACCGTCGGCCGGACGACCGCCACGATCGCGGATACGGGTGAGTACCTGACGAAGATTGAGTAACGCCGTGTCGACATCGGTCAGTGCTACGGCGTCTTCCAGACAGACGACCAGCGAACGCAGCTCGGGAATCTTTTCACCGAACACCACATCGACGATATCGTCCCGGGTCGCGGGCATGTACAGCGTTGCCCCCAGCGCATAAGGCGAGAATAAGGCCATATTAGCTCAGACTCCGAATGATGGTCACAGCCCGATAGGGCCCCAGGAGATCGCCAACTTCTTCGACGGGAATCCCCGCTTTTTCGGTCAGGTGCAACAGCAATTGCACGTCGCTGTCAGCCAGGTTGCGCACCAGTACATGATCCGGCACGCGGCGCATGACCGCTCTGGTGGCTTCGGCAATGCCCGGCTTGATGCGATTGAAGTTATTGATCCCGAAGCGCTCGGCCAGACGGTCAACCACCTGTAATGCGGCGGCCTTGAGTTCGGTTCGCTGAGGCAGCGTCCAGGGTGTCAGTGTGAGCGTAGAACTGTTTTGACGACGCTGGCTGTCGATCTGTTCAATAAAAGACTGCGTGACGTCGTGATCGCGCAACTGCTCGTACACCACGCAACCGTGCAGCCCGCCGTCCGTCGGCCAGATAGAGCGCGAAACCAGACCGGACACCGTGGCACCGAGAATGCCGGAAGGAATCACCCAGTCCTCTGCCGACGCTGCCAGCCAGGCACTGCCGCACGGATCGGCCAGCACCACCAGCCGTGGCTGATCCGGAAAGCGCGTATCGCCCGCCAGACTGCGACGGATCTCCCCCGAAATCGCGCCCTTGCCGGTCCAGCCGTCGACGAACACGATGTTCTGCGCGCCGTGGGCCTGAATAATGGCTTCAAGCGCCACCGTATCAATGCCGCGATCACGGACGATACTGATGCCGTAGTGGTGCGCTTCGCGACCCAGATCGATCAGCGCCCGTCGCAACAGCACACCCAGCGGCAGACCGGCGCGCACGAACGACACCAGAATGATTTCAGCGCCTGGGCACTCGCGGTCAAGCGCCTGGGCCAGGGCCTGTACATCTTCGGCCATGCGCGCGCCGTTCTGCTTGAGCGCCCGCTCATACAGCGCCTTGTGAGCGACGCTGGGCGCTGACTCCTCGCTGATCATTTCCGAATAGTGCTTCTGTCGCGTCTGAATCAGGCGCTCCTTCTCCTCGACGCTGGTGGTCTGCATCGCCACGCCGCGCAACAGGAAATGCACGTCGTCGTGCAGGTAACTGCCACTACCGACCGTATCGAGCCCGTGAACGGGATCACTCATGCGCGGCTCCGACAAACATTTTCGCCAACTGACTGCGGGCAGGCGTCGCCCACCAGTGGCACTCTTCCATGAAACCCAGATCGGTAATGCTGTCGCCAAAACCGAGCACCGGGCGTTCGCCATTGATCGCCTTGTCGCGTCGCAGCCACTCCTGGACCGCGTAACGCTTGGCCAGCCCTTCGGGCAGAAAGGCCAGATTGTTGCCGTTACCATGAATATGCATGCCGTCGAGCAAGCCACGCGCCTGCACTTCGGCCAGCACTTTGCCGAGGATGCTGTCATCGCTCTCGTTGTGCTTGGTCACCACGTAATGGAACAGTTGCGCCTCTTCGACCACCCAGCCGCGCAGTGAAAAACCCAGTTCCTGACCGATCGCCAGTGTCGTCGCCGACAGCTCATGCAGACGCGACTGGTAACTGGTCAGGGTCTGTTTCATCTGTTCGTTCCAGTCATGGTCCAGCCGTCCCATGACATCGAGCATCACGCCACCATGGGAGCAGATCGCACCTGCGGTGAACGGCAGTTTGACCCGGCTGTAGGCCTCGACACTGCGCGCCGTCACCGGCACCACATCGGAATGCGCCAGCAGCCAGTGCGCGAACGACTTCTGCACGTTGGTCATGTAGCCATTGGCATTACCCGTGATGTCCAGCGTTGCGACGTGCTTTTCAATGCCAGCCGGGGTTTTGCGCGCGGTCTGGAACAGGGTGTCGTCCAGATCGACGAAGATCAGCGGGCGGTCGTTACTCATCGCAGATGACCTCGGCGTTCAGTGCTTCGATCAACTCGGCAGGCACCGCCTGCCTTGGGGTTTCGGTACAGATCAGCACCCGGTCGAACTGACCCGGCCGCACGTTGTAGAGGAAGTTGGGAATGCCCAGGCCATAGTTGTCGGAGAACGACAGCGCATGGTCGATGGCGTGACCGAGTGCAATCGGTGAACGGCTGGTGGAGCTGAAGTGCACGTCGGCTCCGGCTTTCTCCAGACGCTCGGCGAGCAGGAACGGACGCCAGACGAATTCGCTGGTGCCAACCACCAGAATGCGCTCGCCCTTTTTGATGGTAATACCGGGTGCCAGCGTATCGGCCACCGAGAGCACACCCATGCGTCCCCAATCGTTGGCGGTGACCAGCGGCCAGTCACCCATGGCAACGGTGCCGACTTCCGGCATCTCAGGCAGCGGCGCGCTTAAGTCTTCATCGAAGAAGTAAGAGCCTTGCAGCAGCGAAACCTGTTCTGCCACTGCGCCCATCGAGGTACTGACCGCGCCCGCCGACCAGTCGGTGAGCACACAGGTCACCACCCGCTCGATTTTGCTCAAGCCGGCGTCAACCAACGCTTGATGCAGGTTGATGAAGGTCTTGCCTGTGGACGCCTCGTCATCGACCAGCACCAGCGAACGGGCACCGAGCATCATCTCGCGTAACGCCGGATCGACGGGCAGGTGGATCAGATGAGCGCTGGCGTGGCTGTGCTCTTCTTCAAAGCGGGCAAACAGTGCACTGCCGGTCGGATGGCGCGTGCTGACCATGTACAAGGCATCCGGGCGCGTTGCGCTATAGGCACGGTGTACGCCGGCACCAAGGCCGACAGCCGTTTCGGCCATGCCGATGACCAGCACCGGGCCGGGCAGGTCTGCGGGGATCTTGTGCGCCAGGTCCTGAAAACTTTTCAGCATCACGCCTGGACGCGCAGGGATATGGCGCCCCAAGACTCGGGACACGAAGAGAAACGCGCGCTTGGGGTTACGCCGCTCGGCGAAGCCGAACAGTGAATCCGGAGCGATGGTCGACGAATCGACGCTGACATCGAGGCGACCACGAAGCAGATCAGCACGAAGCTTTGTAGGGTTGGAAAAAGCTGCGCTGCTGTCCATCGATAAATTCCTGATTAGCGGGGCCGCAGCCCCTGACGCCTGCAGACCAGCCAGGCAACACCAACTTCATTGGCGAGAGGCTTCAACGAGCCATAACGACGACTGAGCGGTGCGTGAGATTTCTGTGGTGGTGTACGACCTTTCCGGGCGGGCATGCGCAGCGTCGATGCGGCACGCCTGCAGAAAGGCCAGTAACAGTGCGGACTTCACGGCGAAGTTCATGTTCTGCCCGTCCGGTACGGTTGAGGTCACCATGCCAATCACCGCGCCCCCGTTGTCGAATAACGGGCTGCCACTGGACCCCGGCTGTATCGGTGCCGTGAACTGAAACAGGCTGGCATCGTTGTGCAGACCGAACAGACCGGAGATCCCGCCCTGAGTCACCTGCAACCCGCCACCTGAAATGGACGCCAGTGGATAGCCCAAAACCGCTACGGTATCACCCGGCTCACAGCCCTGCCCGTCCCGGAATGTAACCGGAGACAACAGCGGTGCGCCCTGCACGCGCAGCAGCGCGATGTCGTTGCGACGGTCGATGACCACCGGCTCGGCCTTGTAACGGCCCTCCAGTGAAATGATGTAGAACACGCCCATGTCTTCGATGACATGCGCACAGGTCATGACGTGCGCCGGGCCGACCACGAACGCCGTGCCGGTCGCCGACTCATGCCGCGGTCCGCCCCCCGAACCCGCAGACGGGCGGCGTGGATGACGATCGTCCACGTCCAGACCGATCTTGCGCCCGAACGCCGACAGTCCATACGCCGAGCCTTCGCTCAGCGCGCGGAATTTCCATTGCTCATTGCGCTTGTAGAACTCGCCGATGATGATCGCCGCTTCGCCGTTATCGCGCAGGTCCAGGCGGTGCTCGATATCACCATCCACGTTGAGGTGCAGGCTGGCAATATCACGGATCGGCCCCATGGCGGCGTAGACGTAGACCATCAGCAGCACGCGATCACTGCCCGTCGGCAACCTGTCCAGCCTTAACGTGCAGCCAACGTCCTGAGGGCCGCCGCTCCACTCCATCCAGCCCTGCTCCTGATGCAGCAGCGCCGGATCACCCATTGGCTGGCGTTTGTCGTTGACCGCCAGCAAGGCGACCGCTGCGTACTCACCAAAAGCCGAAGACTTACCGCTCTCCAGGTTCCAGGAACAGTGGGCGTTAGCTAAAGCAGTGTTTGCACCTGGCGCAAGAAGCTTCATGCCCGATCCTCCCTGATAAGAGCGATTAGTGATAGCAAAAATCTATTATCACGATCAAACCGAGGCCCGTACAGCGACCGTGATGGCCTTGACGCGGATATCTTCGAGCCAATGTGTTTCCGGTTCTTTCAAGCCGAGACGCCGGGCCGCGAAAATACCCGGCAGGTTGATGCCGGTTTCACGGGTGTAACCAATGCCGCCTGAATAACGCGGGTTGATCTCCAGCAAGCGCGGCTTGCCATCCGCGTCGTCGCGGGTCTGCACATTGATCAGCCCGTCGCAGGCAAAATGCTCCGCCGCACGTACCGCCAGCTGTACCGCTTCGCTGTCACGCTCGAAAGTCTGATTGAGCCCCACCTTGCGCCGCCCGACAGAGGCGACCGCCTTGCCGTGCTCGCAAACCATGTCTACCGAACACTCACTGCCCGGCATGTACGGCATGAGCAGCATGGCGGGAACATCATCGGCCTGACGATAAGCATTAAGGTACGCCTGAAAGGTCGTCTCACGCGCATCGGGGTTGGCGAAACAACGAAAATCGTCAACGCCGGTCTTGAAGCGCCAGAAGCCGCGCCCGTAAATCCCGACCACCGGCTTGATACACACCTCGCCAGACACCGCCAACGCATCGTAAGCCGTCTGCAACTCCTCGGCATTGCTGACGGCAATCCCCGGAATACACGCCAGCCCCGCCGCCTCGGCCGCCGCCGTGAAACGACTCTTGTCATCGACATCCATGAAGGTCTGCAGGGACGTTCCGCCGGTAACGAGGTCCAACCCTTCAGCGACAAAACGCGCACGCTGCGCTTCGTAAAAGCTGCCTATACGCCCGGCGACAATAATCTTGACGCCCAGCGAGCGAGCAGTCTGCAGCACCCAGTCGATACGCTCGTCGTTATCGACCGGCTCTTGCAGCGCCATATCGGCCTGCCCGGTGATTTCGGAACGCTGCTGGCGATGCGAAGCGATGATCTGTACCGATGCAGGCAGCGCATCGCGCGCCCCCATGATCACTTCACGCTGGCTGGATTGCCCTTCAAGGAACCAAATCATGTCAATCTCCGGGAGACAACGCCGTCAGCAACGGCCTTGTCGAATTTTGTAATAACTGTTTTGCTTCGAAATGTTCGGATTAGGGCAAAGTCACGCAATTTTAAACAGAGGACGCTGGTATGAAGTGGCTGAGAAGGTCGATTTGGCTTGTGGTATTCGTTGCACTGGGGATCGGCGCATTAAGCCTCTACTACGTCCTGCCGCGCCATGATGTCGTGATGATCACCGGCGTGGAAGTCAAAAGAATGGACGCCGACGGCGTCATCAACGCCGAAAACCCGGCAGACGGCCCGACCCGCGACGTGTACTTCATCAACACCGAAGACCCGGACACCAAGAAAGTCGTGGTCTACCGCAACGAAGACACCGGCTGGAGCTTCCCGTGGTACTTCAAATTCGACTCCGCCGACATCCAGGCCAAAGCCCAGGGCTACTCGCGCGATTCCCAGCAACTGGCACTGATTCGTTATTACGGCTGGCGCATAACGATCCTGTCGATGTTCCCCAACGTGACAGAGGTTGAGGCGGTGACGAGCCGTGATCAGCCGTTTCCGATTTTTAATACGATCTTTTTTGTGGTGGTGGGGTTGTTGGTGGTGATGGTTGTGGTTGGGGTGAGGAGGAGGTTTAAGGGGCGGGCGCGGGTTGATGGGGTGGTGAGGTAAACCCGAAATAACGACGACATCTGAAACGCAAAAGCCCGAGCAGTTATGCTCGGACTTTTCCGTTCGGTGACAAGGAACAAGATTGAACTTACTATCCGTTTGCTCAAACCACCTGTTCGCGGCGGTTCAAGCAACCGGCACAACTCGCACTTGTAACATAATCATCAAGAAATTAAAGCGTACACAGAATCGGAGCAGGAGCCTGCGCAGCTAGACAGCCGCTATTAGCCTTGTTCCAAGTAATCCCGCCTGCACCCAGTACCGGAGCCAGGATCAAGGTTGAGGCTACGTTTGTAGTAGCTGTAGGAGTAACGGTAATTACTCCATCGGTAACCGCTACGGCCCCCACGTTAGCTGTGGCTTGAGTACCTGGAATACCGTTAGTATTCAGATTACAACCCGCCGCAACGCCCTGAGTTTGGATGCAAACTGCGACTGCCGTCTGATAGGTACTGGCTACAGAAACAACATCAGAGAAGCGCGCCCGCATCGTATAATCCCGATATTGCGGAATAGCCACCGCAGCCAAAATACCAACGATCGCGACCACGATCATCAATTCGATCAGCGTAAAGCCTTTTTGTACGTTCATGTCTACTTCTCCGAGGCGTCAATTAGGTAGTGCCTTGGGAGCGTGAAAGCATAGGTCGTGCCAAAGTCTCTTTTCAGCCTCCAACATTGTCGATGCCGCGTATCTGCCGGAATTGGCGCTCTGAAATCAACAGAAACTGACAATTTTCGTCACATTGCTCTCAGTCATTTGGCAGCACAGCCCGACTGCGCTATAACCCACCCATTGTCTGTGTCTGGTGGTTTTATGACTGATGCTGTCCTTACTGGCTTGGCCAAACAATTGGTCCTCGCCGAGCTACTTACTGAATCTGCTGCGCAGCAAGCGTATCAACAGGCGCGCCGCGACAAGATTTCGTTGGTGAGCTATCTGGTTCAGAACAAACTGGTCAAAAGTCTGACACTGGCAGAGATGGCTTCCGACCAGTTTGGCGTGCCATTCATGGACCTCGCCAGTCTGGACAAAGAGAGCCAGCCTAAAGGCCTGGTTAGTGAAAAGCTGGTTCGACAACATCACGCACTGCCGCTGTGGCGGCGCGGTAATAAACTGTTTATCGGGATTTCGGACCCGACCAATCATCAGGCGGTGACTGATATTCAGTTCAGCACTGGCCTGAACACCGAAGCGATTCTGGTCGAAGATGACAAGCTGACTATTGCTATAGATCGCTTTTTTGACAGTGATAGCGGTCTGGGCACTCTGGAAGATGTAGATCTGGGTCTGGACATCGAACCGGCCGACGGCAAGGAAACCTCCCTTGCTACGCAGAATGACGCTGACGACGCCCCGGTGGTACGTTTCGTCAACAAGATGCTGATGGATGCTATCCGATTAGGGTCATCCGACTTGCACTTCGAACCCTACGAAAAGATCTTTCGCGTGCGCCTGCGTACCGATGGTATTTTGCATGAGATTGCCAGGCCGCCTATTCATCTGGCAAACCGTATTGCCGCGCGCTTGAAAGTCATGGCCAGCCTCGATATTTCGGAAAGGCGCAAACCGCAGGACGGACGCGTCAAGTTAAGGGTGTCCAAAACCAAAGCCATCGATTTTCGTATGAATACTTTGCCCACGCTATGGGGCGAGAAGATCGTGATGCGGATCCTTGATCCGACCAGTGCGCAGATGGGCATTGATGCTCTGGGCTACGAGCCAGAACAAAAAGCACTTTATCTGGAAGCTCTGAAACAGCCACAAGGTATGATTCTTGTAACCGGCCCCACGGGCTCCGGCAAGACGGTTTCCCTGTATACAGGTCTGAATATCCTTAATACGGTGGACATAAACATTTCCACAGCCGAAGATCCGGTGGAGATCAATCTGGAAGGCATCAATCAGGTCAACGTCAACCCGCGTCAGGGGCTGGACTTTTCTCAGGCTTTGCGCGCATTCCTGCGTCAAGATCCCGACGTAATTATGGTCGGTGAGATACGAGATCTGGAAACCGCCGAAATCGCCATCAAGGCATCGCAGACCGGCCATATGGTGCTTTCCACACTGCACACCAACAGTGCTGCGGAAACGCTGACACGACTGCATCATATGGGCGTTGCGGCGTTCAACATTGCTACAGCAATCAACCTGATTATTGCGCAGCGACTGGCACGTAAGCTGTGTAGCCATTGCAAGAAAGAACTGGATATTCCTCGCGAGACACTGATCCAGGAAGGCTTTCCGGAAGCAAAGATTGGTACGTTCAAAATCTATGGGCCAGTGGGATGCGAGCAGTGCAACGGGGGCTACAGGGGCAGGGTCGGTATTTACGAAGTGGTTAAAAAAACACCTGAATTGGAGCGCATCATCATGGAAGAAGGCAACTCGCTGGAGATTTCCAGACAGATGCGCAAGGACGGATTTAATGACCTGCGAACCTCAGGGTTGTCCAAAGCCATGCAAGGCATCACCAGTCTTGAAGAAGTCAACCGCGTAACCAAGGATTAAACATGGCCAGCAAGGCAGTCAAAGTCATCGTTTACACGTGGGAAGGCGTTGACAAAAAAGGCACCAAAACCAGTGGTGAACTGAGCGGCCATAACCTCGCACTCGTAAAGGCCCAACTGCGCAAGCAAGGCATCAATCCGATCAAGGTGCGCAAGAAGGCTGTATCCATCTTCGGCAAGGGCAAGAAGATCAAGCCGTTGGATATCGCGTTCTTTTCTCGACAGATGGCCACGATGATGAAAGCCGGTGTGCCACTGCTGCAGTCGTTTGACATTATTAGTGAGGGCGCTGAAAACCCGAACATGCGTGCACTGGTTGGCTCACTCAAGCAGGAGGTGTCGGCAGGGAACAGCTTTGCGACGGCTCTGCGACAGAAACCGGAATACTTCGATGACCTGTTTTGTAATTTGGTCGATGCGGGCGAGCAAGCAGGTGCACTCGAGAGTCTCTTGGACCGCGTCGCTAGCTACAAGGAAAAGACTGAAAAGCTCAAAGCAAAAATCAAAAAAGCCATGACATACCCTATTGCTGTGTTGATCGTCGCAATTATCGTGTCAGGTATTTTGCTCATCAAAGTGGTGCCGCAGTTTCAGTCAGTTTTTGCAGGCTTTGGCGCAGAGCTACCCGCATTTACTCTCATGGTAATCGGCTTATCAGATATCGTACAGAAATGGTGGTTAGCAATAGTTGGTCTTTTTTTCGTAGGCGCTTTTTTGTTCAAACGAGCTTATAAGCAGTCTCAAAAATTTCGCGATAATATTGATCGGTTTCTGCTGAAAGTACCGATCATTGGACCGCTTATTTTCAAGTCTTCCGTAGCTCGCTACGCGCGGACACTTGCAACAACATTCGCAGCAGGCGTTCCTCTAGTGGAGGCACTTGACTCAGTTGCAGGTGCTACCGGCAATGTTGTTTTCAGAGACGCTGTAAACAAGGTCAAACAAGACGTTTCCACAGGCATGCAGTTGAATTTTTCGATGCGATCGACCGGTGTTTTTCCAAGCTTGGCAATCCAGATGACGGCCATAGGCGAGGAATCAGGCGCGTTGGACAATATGCTGGACAAGGTAGCGACCTACTACGAGGATGAGGTCGACAATATGGTCGACAACCTAACCAGCCTGATGGAACCCATGATCATGGCTGTGCTGGGTGTCATCGTCGGCGGCCTTGTCATTGCGATGTACCTCCCCATTTTCAAACTCGGAAACGTCGTCTGACATGCCCCTCCTCGATTTCCTGGCCAGCTCCCCTCTGGCCTTCGTCATCACCTGCTGCATCCTCGGCCTGATCATCGGAAGCTTCCTCAACGTAGTCGTCTACCGCCTGCCAATAATGATGGAGCGCGACTGGAAAGCCCAATCCCGAGAACTGCTCGGCCTGCCCGCCGAACCCGATCAACCCGTCTTCAATCTGAATCGTCCCCGTTCCAGCTGCCCGCATTGCGCACACAAAATCCGCCCATGGGAAAACCTGCCGGTGATCAGCTATCTGCTGCTGCGCGGTAAATGTTCGCAGTGCAAAGCGCCGATCAGCAAACGTTACCCGCTGGTCGAGCTGACCTGCGCGGTGCTATCAGCCTACGTGGCCTGGCATTTCGGCTTTGGTTGGCAGGCGGCGGCGATGCTTGTACTGAGCTGGGGGCTGCTGGCGATGAGTCTGATCGATGCCGATCACCAACTGTTGCCTGATTCTCTGGTGCTGCCACTGCTGTGGCTGGGCCTGATCGTCAACGCTTTCGGGCTGTTTACCTCGCTTAACGATGCGCTGTGGGGAGCGGTGGCCGGCTATCTGGCGCTGTGGTCGGTGTTCTGGCTGTTCAAGCTGGTGACCGGCAAGGAAGGCATGGGTTATGGCGACTTCAAGTTGCTGGCCATGCTGGGCGCGTGGGGCGGCTGGCAGATTTTGCCGTTGACCATCCTGTTATCGTCGCTGGTGGGCGCGGTGCTTGGGGTGATCATGATGCGTGTGCGCAGGGTCGAAAGCGGTACGCCTATCCCCTTTGGTCCTTATCTGGCCATTGCGGGGTGGATCGCTTTGCTCTGGGGTGGTCAAATAACCGACTCTTACATGCAGTTTGCCGGTTTCAGATGACTCACCCTGATGAAAAACCCTGGATTCTTGGCCTGACTGGCGGCATCGGTAGCGGTAAAAGTGCAGCGGCGAAGTGCTTTAGCGACCTTGGCGTCGACACTGTGGATGCCGATCATGCCGCCCGCTGGGTAGTCGAGCCCGGGCGCCCGGCGCTGGAGCAGATAGCGGCGCACTTCGGTAAAGGCGTGTTGCAGACCAGCGGCGAGCTGGATCGAGGCGCGCTGCGCAAGCTGATCTTCGAAAACCCCGAGCAGCGGCGCTGGCTGGAAGCGCTGCTGCATCCGCTGATCAATCAGGAAATCGTCAGCCATCTGGCCAAGGCCAAATCGCCGTATGCCATTCTGGTCTCGCCACTGCTGGTCGAGTCCGGGCAATACCGCATGGTTCAGCGGCTGCTGGTGATCGATGCTCCGGCGCACCTGCAGATAGAACGCACCATGCTGCGCGACAGCTCCAGCCAGGAGCAGGTCGAAGCCATTCTCAAGGTGCAGATCCAGCGTGAAGACCGCCTGCGTCATGCCAACGATGTGCTGGTCAACGACCGCGATCACGCTTGGCTGAACAGCGAAGTCGAGCGGCTGCACCACTTTTACCTTACTTTGCGTGGAGGCCAATCATGAGCCAACCAATGACCGTCCAATGCCCAACCTGCGATGCCCCGGTGGAATGGAGCGCCGCCAGTCCGAGCCGCCCGTTCTGCTCCGAGCGCTGCAAACTGATCGACCTGGGGGCCTGGGCTTCTGAAGAGCATGCAATTCCGGTGAGCCCGGATGCCGAGGATGAGTTGTTCTCGGGTGATCTGGAGGCTCCGCACAGGGGACATTGATAATAAGTCGATGTGAAGCAACTCGCTTTACGCAACTACGAGGGCTATCTTTCAGCCGCATCTCAGGACGCCTGTGATGGCCCTTTCGCGAGCAAGCTCGCTCCCACGACGCTCATGTCCCGCGATCATTTATGCTCCAACGCAGCCCTCAACGCATCAGCACTGCCAAACTGCTGCTGACTGACCAACTGCCCGTCGCGCAACTGTAACCACAGCACTTTATCGTCGTCGCCTGCGTACTGCGGCACGATGCGCGCGTCTCGATCGAGCATTACGCGGTAGCTGTAATCGCGCATTTTGGGGATGGCGAACATCTTGGCGATGATGGTTGGCATTTTCTGGATGTCAGCGACAAACACCGTGTGGCGTGATTCCAGAAAGCCTTTTGGCTTGTCCTGAAGGGCAGCGTTGACTAGTTTCGCGGCGTCCATGCTGCGTGCGACCAGCAGGGTTTGTGTCTGGTTGTTCAGGGTGTAGGGCTGGTCGTATTGATCGAGCAGTGTCCAGGAAGACAGACGCTCGCCGACTTGCAGGGCGTTGGCGGTGAGGGGCAGCAAGGCCAGCAGCAGAATGGGCAGAAGCTTCACAGGTCGATCCTCGATAAAAACGGCGCCTGCGGGCATTTTTTCGCAAGCGATCAAAAAATGAATTGCCAGTCTACACCCCTGCATTCACTCTTCCAGTCATGGTAACTTGAACGCTAAGCTTGGCCCTATGGATGACTCAGACTACCTGCGCCTGTTGACGATCCAGGCCGAACAAGCCAACGCCTTTCTTTCCAATGCGCGGAAGTGGGAGCGTGAGCGTTGGGTTTGTCAGCGCCTGTTGCAGGGGCTGAACATTGCGCATCGCAATGAGGACTTCACGCCTGCCAGTCAGGAGCCGCCGGATGTGCTGTTTCGTGACGGGCGCTTCGAGGTGTTTTTCGTGCTGGATGAGGGGCGGCGTCTCAATGACGAGTGGCGCGAGGAACTGGCGCGACGACGAAGCGCTTTTTCGTTGAGCCAACTGGTACGTCGGGAAGCCAAGCCCAAGCGGATTCCGGCCTCTGAACTGCTGCACCGACTTGCCCCTACCCTGCGCAAGAAATCCACCAATTATCGCGAACGCGGCATTGACCTGGGCGGGCTGGATATCATCGCCTTCGCCAGCCTCAAACGCGAGGTGCTGGACCTCAACAGTCACTTTCCACCACCGACCGAATACCTGCGTCAGGGCTGGCGCTCGTTGTCGCTGGTGGGGCCGACCTTCGCTCGGGTATTGTTCGCGCATCCCGGCGCTCCGGATTTTCTGCGTACCAATCTGGGGCGCAGTGTCGTTTTCGATGTTGGAATCAGTTTATGAGCCCCTTGCAGGAACTGCTGGCCGATGTGCCGCAACAAGGTCGTGTGCGCTGGATAGGCGTACGTCCGCAATCGCGGGTCGAGATGATCGAGCTGGACGCCGTGGAAGCGCGGCGCGAAGCGGGTCTGACCGGCGATCACTCGCGGCCCGGCCCGCGCAATGCGCGGCAGGTGACGTTGATCCAGTGGGAGCATCTGGCGGTGGTTGGCTCGTTGCTGAACCGCGCGGCGGATAATCCCATCGTGCCGCAGGATTTGCGGCGCAATCTGGTGATCAGTGGCATCAACCTGTTCAGCCTGAAGAATCGACGTTTCCGGATCGGTCAGGCGATTTTCGAAACCACCGGCTGGTGTCAACCTTGTGCGCGACTTGAGCAGCGCCTTGGTCACGGGACGTTCCAGGCGGTGCGCGGGCATGGTGGAATCACCGCGCGAGTGTTACAAAGCGGCATCATCCGCCTGGACGATACGCTGCAGGTCGAGCCGCTGGAAATCACCGATCCCTGGCCCCCTGCCCGTCAGCACGCTTGAGACAACGCATAAATTGAGCAGCCACCTGAACCCGGAACCGCAAAGGTGTGTCGAAGAGTACCTTCAGGCACACCGGCATCCAGTCGAGCGCAGGCCGCTCCTGAACCGGACAGTGTGGTGATGAACCCTTTATTGAGCCTTCTGACGCTATGAGCTGCCTTGCGCTCGCGAAGATCGAGCTCCCCCCGAATTCCTTAAACCTTCCGAGTAATCCTTATGACGCATCGTATTGTTATCGTTGGCGGAGGCGCTGGCGGTCTGGAGCTGGCTACCAGTCTGGGCAAGACCCTGGGCAAGAAAGGCACGGCCAGTGTCACGCTGGTTGATGCCAACCTGACGCATATCTGGAAACCGCTGTTGCACGAAGTGGCTGCCGGTTCGCTCAACTCGTATGAGGACGAGTTGAACTACGTGGCTCAGGCCAAGTGGAACAACTTTCAGTTTCAGCTCGGGCGCATGACCGGGCTGGATCGCGCCAGCCGCCAGATTCATCTGGCCGAGACGCTGGATGAAAACGGTGCAGAACTGGTTCCGGCACGCAGCCTGGGTTACGACTCGCTGGTCATCGCCGTGGGCAGCACCACCAACGACTTCGGCACCAAGGGCGCGGCAGAACACTGCCTGTTTCTCGACAGCCGCAAGCAGGCCGAGCGCTTTCACCAGCAACTGCTCAACCACTACCTGCGCGCCCACGCCGGCCAGGCCGACAGCGCACAGGAAATCACCGTGGCCATCGTGGGTGCCGGTGCAACCGGTGTCGAGCTGGCGGCAGAACTGCACAACGCGGCGCATGAGCTGGCGGCTTACGGGCTGGGCCAGATCAAGCCGGAAAACCTGCGCATCACGGTGATCGAAGCCGGTCCACGGGTGTTGCCCGCGCTGCCTGAGCGCATCGGCGCGCCGGTGCACAAGACGCTGGAAAAACTCGGCGTGACGGTGCTGACCAATGCAGCAGTCAGTGAAGTGACGGCTGATGGTTTGATCACTGCTACCGGGCAGGTCATTCCGGCGAGCTTGAAGGTCTGGGCGGCAGGTATCCGTGCCCCGGCCTTCCTGCAGGAACTGGATGGCCTGGAAAGCAACCGGATCAATCAGTTGCAAGTGCTGCCGACGCTGCAAACCACCCGTGACGAAAATATCTTCGCCTTCGGTGACTGCGCGGCCTGCCCGCAAAAAGGCACCGACCGCAACGTCCCGCCGCGCGCTCAGGCCGCCCATCAGCAGGCGTCCTTGCTGGTCAAATCGCTGCGCCTGCGGATCGAAGGCAAGACGTTGCCTGAGTACACCTACAAGGACTACGGCTCGCTGATCTCGCTGTCGAGCTTCTCGGCGGTCGGCAATCTGATGGGTAACCTGATGGGCAGCGTGATGCTTGAAGGCTGGCTGGCGCGCATGTTCTATGTATCGCTGTACCGCATGCACCAGATGGCGCTGTACGGCACCTTCCGTACCTTGATGCTGATGCTGGGCAGCAAGATCGGCAAAGGCACCGAGCCGCGGATGAAGCTGCACTAAGGTACGCAAGACGAGAGGCGTACGGGAGAACACCGCCGTGCCCGTGCTTCGCGTGGGCATGCCGTTCTGGACGCTCTGCGTTCGCTCTTGACTGTGCGGCGCAGCGTAGAACTTGCGACGCAGAGCGTCGTGAACTGCATTCCCACGCTGGAGCGTGCGGAACGATCACCCCTCTATCGTGCGGCGCTCTGCGTCGCATGCCATTCCGGACGCTCCGCGTCCTCTTGACGACGCAGAGCGTCGTGAAATGCATTCCCACGCTGGAGCGTGCGGAACGATCACCGCAACTATCGTGCGGCGCTCTGCGTCGCATGCCATTCCGGACGTTCCGAGTACTCTTGCGACGCAGAGCGTCGTGAAATGCATTCCCACGCTGGAGCGTGAGGAACGATCACCTCACTATCGTGCGGCGCTCTGCGTCGCATGCCATTCCGGACGTTCCGCGTCCTCTTGCGACGCAGAGCGTCGTGAAATGCATTCCCACGCTGGAGCGTGAGGAACGATCACCTCACTATCGTGCGGCGCTCTGCGTCGCATGCCATTCCGGACGTTCCGCGTCCTCTTGCGACGCAGAGCGTCGTGAAATGCATTCCCACGCTGGAGCGTGAGGAACGATCATCTCACTATCGTGCGGCGCTCTGCGTCGCATGCCGTTCTGGACGCTCTGCGTCCTCTCCTAAGTGAATCCGGCTGTTCTGCCAACGCGTTTGCTGCGCCGACTTGCGGTGCCCCGAATACCCGCTACCTTTAACGGATCGGGTTGTGCGCCAAGCAATCGGACGGAAGGCTCTCGTACTGGTATCAAGTTTGTCTGCGGCGCGCAGATAACCATTGAGTCGTGTACAACGCTGCACTGTTCAGGGATCGAACCCATGATGTCGAATCAATTCAGTAGCACTCCTGCGCAACGTCATCCGCGTTTCATCTGGTTCTCACTCATTCCCGTCGTCCCCGCCATTGCCTGGATTCTCTCTCAGTTCGGCATGGGCACCGTCAATCTGGTGGCTTGCGCTGCATTGCTGGTGATCGGTTTCGGCGCTTGTGCCTGGTCTGCCCGCTCACAGCAGAACGAAGTGCGCCACGCAGTGGCTCAGGCGCTGGACCATCATCAGGTACATAGCGCTCAAAGCAGCGCCATGGCCTCCAGCGCCCAGTTCAATGAAATCCTCCTTGGTGCCATGCCGATCTGGGCCAAGCAGGTCGAAAGCTCGCGCCAGCAGACCGAAACCGCCATCGTCGAGCTGAGCACGCGTTTCATGGGCATTTCCGAGCGCCTGCAGGAAACCGTGCAGGCGTCTCAGCACGCTGCCGGTGAACTGGACGGTCAGAACGCCGATGGTGCGCTGAAAGTGTTGTCGCAGAGCGACAGCGAACTAAGCCGGGTAATCGACTCGCTCAAATCCACCCAGGCCAGCCGCGACCAGACGCTCTCCCAGGTGCGCAGCCTCACCGCCTACACCGGCGAATTGCGCACCATGGCCGCCGACGTTGCAGCGATTGCCGCACAGACCAACCTGCTGGCCCTCAACGCGGCCATCGAGGCAGCGCGTGCCGGTGAAGCGGGCCGTGGCTTTGCCGTGGTGGCCGACGCGGTGCGCAGCCTGTCGAGCAAGTCCAGCGAAACCGGTCAGCAGATGTCCGCCAAGGTCGACATCATCAACAACGCCATCACCCAGCTGGTGCAGGCTGCATCGAGCGGCGCCGATCAGGACAGCCATTCGGTGGCCGCTTCCGAGCAAAGCATTCAGAACGTACTGGAGCGCTTCCAGAGCATCACCGGTCGCCTGGCCGAGTCCGCCGACCTGCTCAAGCAGGAGAGCTACGGGATTCGCGACGAAATGACCGAGGTTCTGGTGAACCTGCAGTTTCAGGACCGGGTCAGCCAGATTCTCGCCCACGTACGCGACAACATCGACTCGTTGCACGCGCACCTTCTGCAGGCTAGCCAATCCCCTGATGAGGCGGTCGCCATCGACGCCCGGCAATGGCTGGCGCGCATGGAGTCCACCTACGCGACCGACGAGCAGCGTCGCACTCACCGAGGTGAATCGGCAGCACAGCAGGATTCGCAGGAAATCACGTTTTTCTAGGAGTAAATCATGGCTAAGAGTGTATTGGTGGTCGACGATTCAAGCAGCGTCCGGCAAGTCGTCGGTATCGCGCTGAAGAGTGCCGGATACGACGTTATCGAAGCCTGTGACGGGAAGGATGCACTGGGCAAGCTCACCGGGCAGAAAGTGCACCTGATCATCAGCGACGTGAACATGCCAAACATGGACGGCATCACTTTCGTCAAGGAAGTGAAGAAGCTGGCCAGCTACAAGTTCACGCCCATCATCATGCTGACCACCGAATCCCAGGAATCGAAAAAGGCCGAAGGTCAGGCCGCAGGCGCCAAGGCGTGGGTCGTCAAACCGTTTCAGCCGGCACAAATGCTCGCAGCGGTTTCCAAGCTGATCCTGCCCTGAGACTCAGGCCCCTGGAGGCCAGCATGCCCACGCCAGACGAGAGCGCCAACGACACTGCACGCGTGCAGATAGACGGCGAGTTGACGATCTACACCGTGACCGAACTGGCCGCCAGGCTATTGCCACAGATCGGAGCTGCCGCACGCCTGGAGGTTGATCTTTCACAGGTCACCGAGATGGACGGCGCCGGCCTGCAACTGCTGGCAGTGATTCAGCGCGAAGCCGGCAAGACCGGGACTTCGCTGCATTTGACCGGGCAAAGCAAGGCGGTCAGCGAAACCTTCGAGTTATGTAATCCGGGTGTAGTGCTGTAGCGCGTCCATTTGCAGTACGGCCCAGTGATCGATCAAGGAAGTCATCGTGAGTATTAATCTCGATCAGGCACAGCAGACGTTTATCGTTGAAGCGCGTGAGCTGTTGCAGGCGATGGAGGAATCCCTCCTGCAACTCGAAAGCGAGCCCGGCGACCAGGACGCGATCGGCGCGGTTTTCCGCGCAGCGCACACCATCAAAGGCTCGGCCGGACTGTTCGGGCTGACGCCTATCGTCAGTTTTACTCACATCGTCGAAGACGTGCTGGATCGTCTGCGTGAAGGCAGCGTTTCGGTAAGCGCCGAGCTGATCGCCGTGCTGCTCAAATCCGGCGATCACATGCTTGAGTTGATCGACGTGGTCGCCAGCCGTGGCGAGCAGTTGCAGCCGCCTGCTCTGGAACGCGAGGCAGCGCTGCGTCAGGCGTTGCAGGTCTTCCAGGCACCGGCCAGCGCCGGGGCCGCTGACAGCACTAGTGCGTCGGTCGTCAGTGATGATGAACAGTCAGCCGAGGTGCTCTGGCATATCTCGCTGCGCTTTGGCGTGGATGTGTTTCGCAACGGCATGGACCCACTGTCGTTCCTGCGCTACCTCAATACCCTGGGGCAGATGGTCCAGGTCACGACGGTAACCGACGGTATTCCAGCAGTTGAGGCGTGGGACCCGGAATCCTGCCACTTGGGTTTCGAGATCGATTTCCGCTCTGCTGCCGGGCACGCCGCAATCAACGAAGTCTTCGATTTCGTACGTGAAGACTGCGCCGTGGAAATCACCCCGGTGAACGAGACGCCAGACCACCTTGAGCCTACCGGCACCGAACTGGTCTCGCAGCCCGAGCACAGCCCTCTGGTGGCCAGCGGCGAACTGCTGGGCGATCAGCGCGCAGTGCCTCGTACGCCCGCAACGGCAACGGCAACCGCTGTAGAGCGCCCTTCTTCGGCCAGCGAGCAGAAAAACAAGGATGGCCGCTATGTGCGGGTCAACGCCGACAAGCTCGACGAGCTGATCAATCTGGTCGGCGAGCTGGTCATTGCCAGCGCTGGTGCCAGCCTGCTGGCCAAGTCGTGCGACAACGACCCGCTTCAGGAAGCCAGTTCCACCGTATCGGGGCTGGTCGAGCAGATTCTGGATGGCGCGCTGCACCTGCGCATGATCCCCATCGGCGATACCTTCAATCGCTTCCGCCGTGTGGTGCGCGATGTCAGCCAGGAACTGGGCAAGGACATTGACCTGATCATCAATGGTGCGGAGACCGAACTGGACAAGACCGTCGTCGAAAAGATCGGCGACCCGCTCATGCACCTGCTGCGCAATTCCATGGACCACGGCATCGAGAGCGCCGAAGCACGTCGCGCAGCAGGCAAACCGGCCAAAGGTCATTTGAGCCTCAACGCGTACCACGACTCGGGCAGCATCGTCATTGAAATCGCCGACGACGGGGCCGGACTCAACCGCGAGCGCATCCTCGACAAGGCCCAGCAACGCGGACTGGTGGCGGCCGGCGCAAGCCTCACCGATCAGGAAATCTACAACCTGATTTTCGAGCCAGGCTTTTCCACTGCCGAGGCCGTCACCAACCTTTCGGGGCGCGGTGTCGGCATGGACGTGGTCAAGCGCAACATCACCTTGCTGCGCGGCACGGTGGATCTGGACAGTCAGCCCGGTCAGGGCACCATCGTGCGCATCCGCCTGCCGCTGACGCTGGCGATCATCAACGGTTTTCTGGTCGGTATCGATCAGTCGACGTACGTAATCCCGCTGGACATGGTGCAGGAATGCATCGAGCTGGACGAACACAACCGGCAGTTGACCCGCGACAGCGGCTACCTGGACCTGCGTGGCGAAGTGCTGCCGCTGGTCTACCTGCGTGACCACTTCAATCATGAAGGCCCGGCCGCCAGGCGCCAGAACGTGGTGGTGGTGCGTTACGCCGAGCACAAGGCCGGTCTGGTGGTCGATGACCTGCTTGGCGAGTTCCAAACCGTTATCAAACCTCTGGGCAAGCTGTTCGGCGCGCTGCGCGGCATCAGCGGCTCGACGATTCTGGGCAGCGGCGCGGTGGCGTTGATTCTCGACATACCCGCCCTGCTCAACCAGATCGTACAAATGGAGGCCCGCTCGACCCAGGCGCCTCAATCCCTGTTGCCCACTTCTCGCTGACGGATTCGCAATTCCCAAGGAGTTACTTCAATGAAATGGTTCTACGATCTGAAGATTTCCACCAAGCTGATTACCTCGTTTCTGGTGGTTCTGGCGTTGACCGCGGCCATGGGAGTCTTTGCCATCATCCAGCTCGGCCAGGTCAACCAGGCCGCTCAGGACATCAAGGAAAACTGGATGCCGTCCATGCGCGCGGCTTCGGGCATGCGCTTCTTCGCCGCCAACTATCGCTTGAAGGAAAACCGCCACATTGCAGCCGACACCGCCCAGGAAAAGGCGCAGATGGAGCTTGAAGCAGCGGACTCTCGCAAACAGTTCGAAACCCGCCTGGCCACCTATGACAAGCTGGTGGTCAGTGACGAAGATCGCCAACTGTTCAATGGCGTTACCTCGACATGGGCTGCGTACCTCAAGAGCAGCAACGAGTTGTTCGACATGTCCCGTCAGGGCCTCGAAGCCCAGGCACGAGCGCTGCTGAAGGGCGAGTCCAAAACGCATTTCGACGAAGTGACCAGTCAGTTGCAAAAAATGGTCGAGCTCAACGACGCCGGGGCGACTGCTGCTGGTGACAAAGGCACCACGCTGTACGAAAACGCACGCATCTCGATCGTCGTCGTGCTGGTTGCAGCCTTGTTGATCGGTCTCGGCCTGGCGCTATTCATCGCCCGGATCATCTCCCGCCCGCTGAAAGAGGCTGCAACGGCCGCCGAGCAGTTGGCAGAGGGCAACCTCAACGCCCACATCGGCCACGGTTCCAAGGACGAGACCGGCATGGTGCTCAACGCCATGCGCAACATGGTCGGCAAGCTGTCGCACATCATCGGCGAAGTGCGTAATGCCGCCGACAACCTGGCCAGTGCCTCGGAAGAAGTCAGCGCCACCGCTCAGTCGATGAGCCAGGCCACCAGCGAGCAGGCCGCCAGCGTCGAAGAGACCAGCGCGTCGGTCGAGCAGATGAGCGCCAGCATCAACCAGAACACCGAGAACGCCAAAGTCACCGATGGCATGGCCAGCAAGGCCGCCAAGGAAGCCACCGATGGCGGCGAATCGGTGCAGCAGACCGTTGTGGCGATGAAGAAAATCGCCCAGCGCATCAGCATCATCGACGACATCGCTTACCAGACCAACCTGCTCGCCCTCAACGCTGCCATCGAAGCCGCGCGTGCCGGCGAACATGGCAAGGGGTTTGCGGTTGTGGCCGCCGAGGTGCGCAAGCTGGCCGAACGCAGCCAGGTGGCCGCGCAGGAAATCGGCGAGTTGTCGTCGAGCAGCGTGGACATGGCCGAGAAGGCCGGCAAGTTGCTGGACGAGATGGTGCCCTCGATCAACAAGACCTCCGACCTTGTGCAGGAAATCAGTGCTGCGTCGGAAGAGCAGGCAGCCGGTGTGGCGCAGATCAACACTGCCATGACCCAGCTCAACCAGGTCACCCAGCAAAACGCATCGAGCAGCGAAGAACTGGCGGCCACAGCTGAAGAAATGAGCAGCCAGGCCGAACAACTGCAACAGGCCATGAGTTTCTTCACCCTCGACGCATCGCCAAGGGCCGTCGCGCAGAACGCTACGTTCGACAGCCGCAACAGCCCGAACCGTCAGCCTCCGCGCCCTCCACAGCAGGCTCCGCGCAAGGCATTTGCGCAAAGCATGGCGGGCGCCCCGGACGAATCGGAATTTACCCGTTTCTGATTGCCGGCTTCGATAGAGACTCCAGGGGAGAACGACATGGGCTCATTGGTCACGACTCGGCAGACCGCAGCGACGGTCGAAGAAGAGGCGCAGTACCTGACTTTCATGCTCGGTGGCGAGATGTTCGCCATCGGCATTCTGGGCATCAAGGAAATCATCGAGTACGGCAGCCTGACGGTGGTGCCGATGATGCCCGCCTTCGTGCGCGGGGTGATCAATCTGCGCGGCGCGGTGGTGCCGGTGGTCGATCTGTCGGCGCGCTTCGGGCGGCAGAACTCGGATATCACCCGGCGTTCGTGCGTGATCATCATCGAGGCCAACAGCGAGGACGGCCAGCCGCAGGACATCGGTCTGCTGGTCGACAATGTCTCGGCGGTGCTGGAGATTCCGGCGTCGCAGATCGAGCCGCCGCCGAACTTCGGTGCGAGAATTCGCGCCGACTTCATCAGCGGCATGGCCAAGGTCGACGGCAAGTTCGTGATCGTTCTTGAGGTCGACCGCGTGTTGTCCATCGATGAAATGTCCAGCCTTGCCGAGGCAAGCCAGTCGCTGCCGCCCGACGTCGATGCGACGTGAGGTCTGCACATGCCTGATACAGCGTCGCTCACCGATCGCGAATTCGGCCAGTTCCAGAACTGGCTGTACAACGCTGCGGGCATCAAACTGACGCTGGCCAAGAAAGCGCTGGTCGCCGGCCGTCTGTTCAAGCGTCTCAAGCATTACGAGCTGGACAACTATGGCGAGTATTTCAAGCTGATCATGAACGATCAGCGCAACGGCGAGCTGCAAGTGGCGCTGGACCTGCTGACCACCAACGAAACGTATTTCTTCCGCGAACCCAAGCACTTCGATTTTCTGCGTCAGCAGGTGCTGCCCAAGGTCACGCACGGCAAAATGTTCCGTATCTGGAGCGCTGCCAGTTCGTCTGGCGAAGAGCCCTACAGCCTGGCCATGACCCTGGCCGAACAACTGGGCACAACCTCTTGGGAAGTGGTCGGTTCGGACATCAGTACCCGCGTGCTGAGCAAGGCGCGCAGCGGTCACTACCCCATGGAACGCACCGAGACGTTACCGCAACCTTTGCTGTTCAAATACTGTCTGAAAGGCATAGGTCGCCAGGAAGGGACCTTCCTGATCGACAAGTCGTTGCGCAGCCGGGTCAGTTTCGTGCAGGTCAATCTCAATGACACCCTGCCGGATCTTGGCGAGTTCGACGTAATCTTCCTGCGCAACGTGATGATTTATTTCGATCAGGAAACCAAAAGCAAAGTGGTGGCGCGGTTGATCCCGCGTCTCAAGCCAGGAGGCTATTTCATCATCAGCCACTCAGAAAGCCTGAACGGTGTAAATGACATGTTGAAAATGGTCTCCCCTTCGATTTACCGCAAACCATGAACACGCCTGTCGGTGTAGCCGAAATAGTGCTGGGGCCTGGCGAAGTGGTCTTTCAGACCCGGCCGACTCGCCTGCGCACGTTGCTGGGTTCATGCGTCGCGATTACCTTCTGGCACCCGTGGCGGCGTATTGGCGGCATGTGCCACTTCATGTTGCCCGGGCGCATACGCAGGCATCAGCCACTGGACGGCAGGTACGCTGACGAAGCGATGGAAATACTCATTCGCCATGCGCTGGCCAATGGCACCCTGCCGGAGGAATATCAGGTCAAACTGTTTGGCGGCGGCGAAATGTTTCCAGCTCATCGCCATGACCCGCACATGCAGAACGTCGCTGACAGCAACGTTCATGCGGCGCTTGCGCTGGCCGAACAGCACCGCTTGAAGCTGATGGCTCAGGATCTGGGCAGCACCGGCCATCGCAGCATCATCTTCGACCTGTGGGACGGAAACGTATGGGTCAGGCACCAACCAATGGAAGCAATGGAAAAAGATGCCAAACAAAAAAATCAGCGTACTGCTGGTCGATGATTCGGCCGTGGTACGCCAGGTGCTGGTGGCCATTCTCAACGACACCCCCGATATTCACGTGATGGGTGCGGCGTCAGACCCGATATTTGCCATGAGCAAGCTCGCTCAGGAATGGCCGGACGTCATTGTGCTGGACGTGGAAATGCCGCGCATGGACGGCATCACCTTTCTCAAGAAGATCATGAGCGAGCGGCCGACACCGGTGGTGATCTGCTCGTCGCTGACCCAGAAAGGCGCGGAAACCTCATTGCAGGCGCTGTCTGCCGGGGCGGTGGAAATCATCACCAAGCCCACCACCGGCCTGAAGAACTTCCTCATCGATTCGGCTGCCGAGCTGGTTGCAGCAGTACGCGCAGCAGCCAACTCCAACGTCAGGAACCTCGGCAAGCGCACCGCCGCCCCGGTGCTGACCCCGGCCAGCAAACTGACCGCCGATGCCATTTTGCCGGCTGCCAGCGGCCATGCCATGGCGCAGACCACTGAACGCATCGTCGCCATCGGCACCTCGACAGGCGGTACACAGGCACTTGAAGCGGTTCTGACGGCCCTGCCCCGCGTCTGTCCCGGCATGGTCATCGTCCAGCACATGCCGGAAAAATTCACCGCATCGTTCGCCGAACGCCTGAACAGCCTGAGTCAGATCGAGGTGCGCGAGGCCAGAAACAACGACCGCATCCTGCCCGGCCTCGCGTTGATCGCCCCCGGCGGCAAACACATGATGGTCACGCGCAGCGGCGCCTACTACCACGTCCAGGTCATCGACGGCCCGCTGGTCAACCGCCATCGTCCTTCGGTGGACGTGCTGTTTCGCTCGGTGGCCAAATTCGCCGGCAAGAACGCCACCGGCATCATCATGACCGGCATGGGCGACGACGGCGCACGCGGGCTCAAGGAAATGCTTGATGCCGGCAGCGCGACAGTGGCTCAGGACGAAGCCAGCTGCGTGGTATTCGGCATGCCCAAGGAAGCGATCAAACTGAACGCGGCGCAGCGGATCATCCCGTTGCAGGAGATTCATCAGGTGATCCTGCACCGGTGAACCCGAAGCTGTCGCCGTGCAGCCAGCGTTTCTTTCGACACTCACATTTCACTGTAGAAACCCCGGGCGCACGGCAGCGCTCAGAAAAACAGCCTTATCGGGCCCACGATGGTGTCAGCAAAGCCTGATGGCCAGCGCTGGACCTGGATGACCCTGAAGCCCCGTCAGAGAATGAGACCAACTGGAAAAAAGGCTCTGCCTCCAGGTTCCTGTGCTGATTGGAAGTCCCTGATCTGTTGCTTTTATGCTCATTGCGGTAAGACGCATAGCTCCAGTGCCCAGGGGAGACATCGGAGTCCGGGCGATGGCTGCTCTGCCTCACACCGGCGGCGCTCAACTCCTGTTCGATACTGCTGATCATCCCCCTCATTTTGCCCATGTACTCTGGGCTGTAGGTGTTATCTGCACGGTCAGGCTTGGCGTAGATTGTGAACTGAGCGCCCAGCGCCACACGCTGCTTTGCCGCCGGCATCTCTGCCTGCAGGCACTTCATGTCAGTCACTTTCCACGAGTCCACCGGGCTGTCGCTCGCCTGCAGTATTTTGCCTATCGCATTGAATGCGTTCGGTACATCCTCAGGCGCCACGCTGAGGTGGATCTTGTCTCCGGCAAACTCCCCCTTGCAGTTCGGCTCCAGGCGATCCATATGGATGAACACTTCAGACCCCGTCATCTTGAAATGATTGGCGGCAGTCCAGCCACCGTGATTTTCGCCCAGCGCGCTTTGCGCGACGTCATAAGTGGGGGCACGGTGATTAACGGCAAAACGTGTCTGTGTGTTGGCACGCACTTCGCTCTGATTCAAATGGCGCAATTCTGCACCTGCATCCTTCTTCACAGTCGGCTGGGCAATTGCCGTATTGAGTTTTAAATTGAAGGCGGGTCTGTTGATAGGCATAGCTTTTATACCTGCTACTTATCGGTCATGAAAAAAGGGGGTTGCGCAGATAGCGCAGCCTCTGCGCAACCTCTCCAACTCGCCGCTCTGCACTGGTCGTTGACGACCTCGCAGATAGCTGCCCGCTGAGTGGTCAACAGGCACATCAGGTTCCATGAAACAGGATCAGGAAAACTGATCGCCTTTCGAGAAACCGACATCGTGTTTGATCTTGCCGTTCTCGAACTGGTCCATCCATGGCAGCACATCGGCACCGGCCGCTTTCAGGGCGCCCATGTTGTCTTTCACGGCCTGATTGGCGCCGTCGCGCTGTTCGAAGTTACCGCCTCCGGTCCAGTTGGCGTTGCCGACTTCACCGATTTGCGGCTTGAAGCCCGCGCTCGTAAGCGCCTTGATCTCCGATGACAGACGCGAGGAGGCATCGGCACCGCTGGCGTACTCATGGATGCTGCCGATCAGGCCAGGGTTGTTCTTGCCGTTGGCGGCTTTCAACTGATCAGCGTATTTGACCAGTCCGCTTTCCCCGCCGGCTGTCAGACCACCACCCCAATTGCTGTCCTCCACCACGATGTCGCCTTTGTAACCTGCGTCGCGGGCGGATTTGATCAGCGTGCTCTGCATATCGGCCCAACCTTGAGTGGCACTCTTGCCGCCCTCATTGAACGTATCGAGTACAAAACTCGGATGGTTTCCAAGGGCAGATACCACGTTTTTGACATCGTCGGCGGCTTGTCGGAGCTTGTCGCCGGACAAGACGTTGCCACCACCGCCATTGGCGTTGTCACGAAACGTAAACTGAATCCTGACCCCTTGTTTGTCGCCGGCATCGACCATCGCCTTGAGCTTGGCCATTTGCGCCGGGTCATTGATCTGGTCATGGGTCATCTGGATGCGAAGTGTTTCCCCTCCGGCATTTTTCACATCTTCGACCATTTTTTGCGCTGCCTCAGGAGACGCAATTCGGTCAGGAACCGTATTCGCGCCGCCATGAGAACCCAAGCCAGTGTTATTGAACGGTTGGGCTTGATTTGACTGCTCAGACAGTCCTGAGTCTGGCGTCGAACTGGCAGCGCCGCCGGTAGAAGCAGAAGCTCGACCTGGCCCGGACGAAGCAGGGGACGGGTTCTCGGAAGGGTTATTTGCAGAAGAGTTACTTGCGGAAGAATCACCGAGCAAGCGTTTCAGCAGCGCCTGAATCAGCGTCGTCAACGCCTCGATCAAGTCACTTTGATCGCCCCCTCCTGCTCGTCCATTCCCGGCGGTGGCGGTTGTCGGCGCGCCATTCCCCCAACTCACCGTGTTCGGCGAGCGCCGGGTACTTTCCGGAGGAAGAAAGTGCACGGCATTGCTCGACGATTTACCTGAATAGTCCGGACTCGGAGCCTGGTTGCCCGATGAAACAGGGGACCACCCCGGGCTGTTGTTGCTTACAGAGGTATTCATACTCATTTCATTACTCCTTTTTGTGGAGGTAACGCGTTTGGGTGAACGGGTTTTTGTGCAGGGCTTCAGAAATCCTCTTTATCGTCTGTCAGCGCTCAAGCAGATGAAGATTCATTAAAAGGGGCCCTTTAGATAAGCCCGCTCTGCGTCTCGCAAGATGGCAACATCCACGGCGTTGGGTAGCAGTCTTTTGGCCTCGGTAATGTTTGCCAGCTTGACGCTTTGAGATTCAAAGCCCATATCGGACGGTGTTCCATCGATCCGTTTGGCAAGGTAATAACGAGTTCGGGATGTTGTTCGGTCGTAGTCACCGATGAAGCCGTGGAGCTTCACCAGAAGCCCCGTCTCTTCGTAGACTTCCTTGAGTGCATTGGTCCTCAAGTTCAAACCGGCTTCCTGCTTTCCCTTGGGAAAAGCGTGCGTTGCGCCGAACGGGTGATTGGTCGGCTCGGTGATCCACACCCTGCCGTCGGGCTCAAAAATGATCGCTCCACTGGCGGGAGCAAGGTGCTGGGAACGCTTAAATTCCGGCTCTGTGAAGTTGACCGCCCGGGTTGTAAATCGGCGCCAGCCATCCATTGTGTTGGGGGGCGTAAATGATCTGAACGGCAGGTTGTTCATGCTGCCACGGACAGCGCTGTGGGGTACAAAAACGGCTGTGGCGTATCGATCACGCCACGTATCCAAAGCGCTGGGAGACGTGGGATTTTTAACAGTGACAACATTGCCACGCTCGTTCTTTTGGCGATGAATATAAGGAAGCGTCTGCTTCATATCGACCAGCCACTTCTTCCGACTGATCAGTCTTTTACCGAGCTCAATGCGTTCGCTGTGATTGCCAGGACCGTGCTCTGCGCAAAGTGCGGCAATACGCGCATCCGGTATTTTTTCTATCGCTGCAATACCCTCGCGGATGTCATTACGCTCGATGTTCCGAAAGACGCGACTGGACGAATTGTCTTCACGAGACAGCATCGTGACCAGTTCCATGGGCGTGGTACCGAACTGATTACCCTTGTGCTCCCCTTGGGCGCGGAAAACCAGCGCGCCGCCAAGGTCGATGCGCACAGGTTTGTTACGGTGATTGAAGATGACATTGTCCCCCGTCAGACCGATGACATCCCAGTTCGCCAGCCAGGCATCCACAGCAAAGCCGCACTTCAACTGGCTATTTTTTGCCAGCGTATCGAGGTCTTTGGGGTTCCCTACTATCAGTTTTGAAATCAGTGCGGGCTTGCCTTTGCGGGACGCCAGCTCTATGTCAGGAACATCGATTCCTGCGGCACGGTACAGCCTGGAGGCAAGCACCTCGTTTCGAAGCCTATTGGCAGACGGGTTGGTTTTCACATACCACTTAACGCCATTGGGCGCTTGAAACAATCCACCTGGATTAGAGCCCTTGGCGCCAGAGAGTTGTTTCCATTTGTCAGTCTCGACGAGAGCGAATTCACCTCCCCTCTTGGACCGTCCTAAAACCGTCATGTCGACGACAATGAACTCACCGCTCCGGCGAGCCTGCGTAATTTCGTACCGGTTGGTGATATCCAGAATGACTTCATGTTCACTCTTGCTGGCCACCGATAACGGCAACCGGCTCTCACTGAGTGTCACCCCCTTCGCACCACTGTGGTTGAGCGCGGGAACGGCAGGCATCGCTTTCAGTACAAAAAGAACCGGTGTTTCTTTTTTCCTGTTCGCGTTCACCAGCGCAAAGCCTTGCGAAACGGCTGACACTGTCGAGGCACTGGCCACCCCGGTCGCGGTGTAAACGCCTTTAACCACGCGCAGGCCGTGAATAAGACCATGGGCTATTTCGCGACTGCGGTAACCCTTGGAGGTATTCAGTAACAGCGACGCAGTCTCATCATCCAGAGATATCCCCCGATAAAGCACTTTAGGGTGATCCGACTCGGCCAACTCAATGGAGTAGCGCGGTATGGCGGCCCTCAGATCCGCAAATTCTTCTTCGGTTGTTTCAGAGGCCGTGTACTTCTGCAGCAGTCGCATGAACTCTTTGCCGTCTATCGAATCCAGTACGCTGTCCTGCCGCCCCGCCAAACGACACTCTTCAACAGTATTGAATTGCTCCACTGGAACTCCCTTGCCTCGCCCTCGCGAAACAAAGTTGGGCACTTTATTACTGGCAGGCCCCAGTGCTGAGGTACTTTGAGCGTTTGAAAACCCAAGGTGACTGAAATTGTGTTTTACGGGATTTATCATTAAGCCCTCCTGAACGTTCGTCTTGCGGCACGCGATGAACATTCGTCCCTGGAGTTACAGGCATCAGGACCGTTATCAGACTTGAATGCCATCAACCGATACTCACAAGGCAAATAGCCACTTTTCGGGTTGATCCACTCATGGATAACGCCTGCTGATAATGAAGAGACCCGAGAAAGCAGCCAGTCGCTATCACCGAGAGAATATTGAAAATAAGCAGAGCTTATAATTGGCTGAATGGCATTCATCGCAAACACTCATCGCCCGCATTTACTGGAAAATTGAGTAAATGAGTGTCGCAGTGTGCTGTGCGGTTCCATTAAGCAAACAAGAGGGACTTCTTCAATGGAGAACCATCACTGTAAGTGATCGACATTCGTGGCGAATGTCTTAAAGCCAATGCAATGAATACCTAAGCTACTTGCGTGATCGTAGTGTGTGAAGTGATCAGACATAAGTCATACGACAACATATACATAATGCGCCATATTCAGTGACCCACTAAAAGCTCCAGACCGCACACATTTGCCCGAGCAGAGCGTGTCGCCAACGTGCAAAAGGTTAACGAGATCTGGCCGACCAACGCCCCACATGGATTTTTTCGACGTCACCCGCAGAGAAAATCGTCGGGCTGTTCGGGCACGCATGAGAAGATACCGGCACCTCACGTCAATGCTTCGTTTTTCAGGTATAAAATCCGACCGCCATGACCAGACCCGTAACACTTCAGGATGTCGCCAACCATGCCGGCCTTTCCAAGGCTGCGGTGTCGCGCTACCTGAATCGAAGTATCAGCCTGCCGCCGGAGACCGCGAAACGTATCGACACGGCGATCAAGGCGCTGGACTACCGGGGCAACAGTCTGGCCCGGCGCCTGAGCAAAGGCGGCAGTGAGACCATTGGTCTGGTGCTGCCGGACATCGCCAACCCGTTTTTTGCCGAGCTGGCAGACGCGGCCGAGGAAGAGGCGTCCGCCAACGGGTATAACCTGGTGCTGTGTGTCACCCGCAACCTGCTTGAACGTGAAAGCACCTTTGTGCGCTGGCTGGATTCACGTAACGTCGATGGCTTGCTACTGGTCAGCAACCGTCCGGACGACGGCACGCTGGCCAGTCAGTTGGCGAGCTACCGCAATATCATTCTGCTCGACGAAGACGTTCCCGGCACCTCGCAGCCCAAAGTGTTCGCCGACAACCATCAGGGTGGTCGCCTGGCGACTGACTATCTGATCCGCCATGGCCATCGACGCATCGCTCATGTGTCCGGGCCGTCGGCCTTGATGAGTGCCCGCGAGCGCTATGCCGGCTACCGGGAAGCGCTGGCGCTGGCGGGCATCGCAGAGGTGCCGGAATACCTGTGCTTCGGGGATTACAGCCGTGAGTTCGGGCGTATCGCAACCGCTCAGCTGCTCACCCTGCCCCACCCTCCGGAGGCGATTTTCGCCGCCAGTGACTTCATCGCTCTGGGCGTACTCGATGTCCTGCGTGAGCGCAATATCAGCGTGCCCGGCGCCATGTCGCTGGTGGGGTTCGACGACGCCGTGTATGCCAGTCTGCTGACCCCACCGCTGTGTACCATCCGCCAGTCCTCCAGGGAGCTTGGCCGTCTCGGCGTGGCGCAATTGCTGCAGCGCATGGCGGGCGGCGACTGTACACAGGACGTCGTGCGCGTACCCGTAGAGTTGATCTGCCGGGGCACGGTAGCAACGCGCAGTGACTGATTGCGGGGCAACCAGTAACACCCGGCCTTAAATCGGTGCACTGCCATCGGCATCCTGAAAAGCCGATGATTGCGGAAAACTGTGGCGCATCAAGGACGTACGGTGACTGGCCGGGATCGTGAAAAAAATGGCACACAATCTGCTTTCTCCAGTTCTCAAACCTGAAGACAAAGCTCATTTGTCTTTTTTTTGAAACGGCTGGTAAACCGGTTTACCGATCTGATTTGCCGCACCGGCAAACAGACTAGGAGGATGGCAATGCTGCGTTTTAGCAAGCGTTTCACCCTGACCCTCGGCGCTGTTCTGGCCTTGGCGTTGTCACCCATCATTCAGGCCCAGACCGGCAAACGTCTGGCTCTGGTACAGGTCAACCAGCAGGCGCTGTATTTCACCCAGATTACCCAGGGCGCACAGGCTGCGGCGAAAGCTGCCGGAGCAGAGCTGGTGGTGTTCAACGCCAACGACAATCCGTCAGCCCAGAACGACGCCATCGAGGCCTATATTCAGGACAAGGTCGACGCCATTCTGGTCTGCGCCATCGACGTCAACGGTATCAAACCTGCGGTCACCGCAGCTGCGCAGGCGGGAATCCCGGTGGTGGCAATCGACGCTGTGATTAATGGCGACAATGCCGTACAGGTCGGCGTGGATAACCGCGAGGCAGCCCGACAGATCGGCCAGTACACCGGCGAATACATCAACCGCGAACTGGCGGGCAAGGCCAGCATCGGCGTGGTCGGAGCCCTCGGCTCTTATGTACAGAATCTGCGTCTGGACGGTTTCCGCGAGGGCCTGGCAAAGACCGCCAGCCAGGCGAAGATCGTCAATACCGTCGACGGTAACAATGTGCAGGACACCGCCCAGGCGGCGGCGGAAAACCTGCTGACCGCCAACCCTGATCTGCAGATCATTTATGCCACTGGCGAACCCGCCCTGATTGGCTCGGTTGCCGCGAGCATGTCGCAAGGTGCGGGCGAGCGGGTCAGGATTTTCGGGTGGGACCTGTCCTCTCAGGCAGTGCAGGGTCTGGATGACGGCTCTGTCGCGGTGGTGGTGCAACAGAACACGCAGGCCATGGGCAAGACGGCGGTGGAGTCGGCACTGGCACTGTTGTCCGGAAAAACCGTGGCTCGCGAACAGAGTATTCCCGTCACGCTGGTGACCAAAGCCAACCTGGCAGCCTATCGCGCCGAATTCAAATAAGGGGCTCAGCATGCAGACGCCTGGCGAAGTGCCTCGGGTACAGATGAGTGCCATCACTAAACACTATGGCTCGATAGCCTCGTTACGCGGTGTCGACCTGCTGTTGCAGCCCGGTGAAGTGCTGGGGCTGGTGGGCGACAACGGCGCAGGCAAATCCACGCTGACCAAGATTCTGTCAGGTGCGGAGTTACCCACCAGCGGACGAATCGCCATCGATGGCGAGGAAGTCAGTTTCAGCGGTCCGGCAGATGCACAGCGCTGCCATATCCAGATGGTGTATCAGGACCTGTCGCTGTGTGACACCGTCGATGTGGCCGGAAACCTCTTCATGGGCCGCGAACCGATGCGCCGCGTGCTCGGCGTGCCATTGCTCGATGAGACGCGCATGCACCGCGAAGCACGGCAGATTCTTGAAGCATTGGGCATCACCATTCCGGATACCCGCGCGCAGGTACGACACCTTTCCGGTGGCCAGCGCCAGGCCGTTGCGATTGCCCGCGCGGCCGCCTTCGGGCCTAAGGTTCTGATCATGGACGAGCCCACCGCTGCCCTCGCGGTAGCCGAAGTCGAAGCGGTGCTGGAGTTGATTCGTACCATCAGCCGCCAAGGCGTCAGCGTGATTCTGATCACCCACAGGTTGCAGGACCTGTTTCTGGTCTGTGACCGCCTCATGGTGATGTATGACGGCGCCAATCTGGCCGAGCGAAGGATCGCCGACACCGACCTCAACGAGGTCGTCGAACTCATCGTCGGGCACAAATTCACTGCCCGCTCCGCTAGCGCCTGAAAGGATATGACGCCATGAAAACGCTCGATCTCACGCGCCAACGCATTCTGCCGCAGTCGCTGTTCAAGCGCCTGCTGCACGACTTTCCCGGCGTGGTCAGCATCGGCCTGTTTTTCGCCCTGTGCTTTGTGCTGTTCGCGCTGGTGACCGATAACTTTTTAAGCGGTGCCAACCTGCTCAACGTTATCCGGCAAAACGCGCCGTTACTGATTGTCGCGGTGGCGATGACGCTGGTGGTCACCACCGGCGGCATCGACCTGTCCGTTGGCTCGACCCTGGCGCTGGTCGGTGCGCTGGCAGCCATGGCGCTCAATGCCTGGCATTTGCCCTGGCCGCTGGTTCTGCTCGGCGGGCTTGCCGTCGGCGCGATGATCGGGGCGCTGAACGGCTACTTCATCGCCTACGCGGGCATCCCGGCCTTTATCGTCACCCTGGCCACCCTGACCATTATTCGTGGCCTGGCGATGCTGCTGACGCAAGGCTATTCGATCCCCGTTCCACGCGAGGAAGCAGCGTTTCTGGCCTTGGGTCGCGGCTGGTTTCTCGGCGTGCCGCTGACCGCCTGGCTGGCCTTGCTGGTCACACTGGGCGGGGTGTTGGTGCTCGGCAAAATGCGCTTTGGCCGCTACCTCACGGGTATCGGTGCCAACGCTGAAAGCGTGCGCCGTGCCGGGGTGAATCATCGCGGGGTGCTGCTGCGGGTCTACATGCTCAGTGGCATGGCGGCCGCCCTGGCCGGCATGATCGTCACGGCCAGGCTGGGCAGTGGCTCCTCGAATCAGGGCGAAGGTTTCGAACTGGAAGTGATTGCCGCCGTGGTCCTCGGCAGCACCAGCCTGTTCGGTGGCTTCGGCACGATTGTCGGCACACTGTTGGGGGTACTGACCATGGCAGCGATCAAGAACGGGCTGATTCTGGCCCACGTCTCACCGTTCTACACGCAAATCGCCACGGGCCTGATCGTACTATTGGCGATCTGGCTGAACACACGCATTCTACGTACCGGCCGCCCACTCGGGAGGGCTGGAGCATGAGCCTGTTTCGTCATCCTTCACCCCTTCCACTCGGCGTCGACAGCGGCCATGCCATGACGGTGCTGGGGCCAATGCCGGTCGAGCGCCTTGGCGTCACTTTGATGCACGAACACATTCTGCTCGACGCATCGGGCAAATGGGTCGCACCCAGTTGCTGCGGCGAACGGCACCTGGCCGAGCGCCCGGTGAGCATCGAACTGCTCGGCGAGCTGCACATGAACCCGCTGGTCAGCCGCGACAATTGTCAGTTGTTCGATGTCGACCTCGCGTGCGAAGAACTGCTGAAGTACCGGGCGCTGGGCGGGGAAACGGTGGTCGATCCGACCAATCTGGGCATCGGCCGCGACCCGCAGGCCTTGCAGCGGATTTCCCGTCTGACCGGCCTGAATATCATCATGGGTGCCGGTTTCTATCTGGAACCCTCGCACCCGCATTACGTGCACGAACGCTCGGTTGAACAACTGGCGGAGCAGATCATTCATGACGTGGGCGGCGGTGAAGAGAAGCCCGAGGTGATTGCCGGCCTGATCGGCGAGATTGGTGTTTCTGCCGCGTTCACGGCTGACGAAGAAAAATCACTGCGCGCCGCAGCCCGTGCAAGTGCTGCGACCGGCGTGCCGCTCTCGGTGCACCTGCCTGGCTGGGAGCGCCTCGGCCATCGGGTACTGGACATCGTTGAGGCTGAAGGCGCCGACCTGCGCCATACGGTGCTGTGCCACATGAACCCTAACCACAGCGACCCTGCGTATCAGCATGCGCTGGCGGCACGCGGCGCGTTTCTGGAATACGACATGATCGGCATGGGTTACTACTTCGCCGACGAGCACGCGCAGTCGCCCAGCGATGAAGAAAACGCGCGGGCCATCGTCGCTCTGATCGAGCACGGCTTCGGCTCGCAGGTGCTGTTGTCTCAGGACGTCTTTCTGAAAACCATGCTGACTCGCTATGGCGGCCATGGTTATGGCTACCTGCTGAAACACTTTGTCCCGCGCCTGCGCCGTCATGGCGTTACCGGTGAACAACTCGAAAACCTTTTGATCGACAACCCGCGCCGGGTCTTCCAGCGCGGCTTCCAGGCTCCTTTTTCATCGCAGAGGAATGCAACGTCATGAAACAGTCCGTATTGCTGGCTGGCGAATCATGGGTCAGCACGTCAACCCACATCAAGGGCTTCGATCAGTTCGACAGCGTCACCGCGCACAATGGCGCACGGCGTTTGCTTGCGGCGATGGCAGACAGCGACTATCAGATCACGCAGATGTGCGCCGATCAGGCACAGACCGACTTTCCGGCCACGGTTGAAGCACTCAGTCAGTATCAGGCGGTGATCCTCTCCGACATCGGTGCCAATACCCTGCTGCTGCACCCGGACACCTGGCTGCGTGGCAAGCGTACGCCCAACCGCCTCAAAGCTCTTCGCGAATACGTCTTGCAGGGCGGTGCATTGATGATGGTCGGCGGCTACTTCAGCTTTCAAGGCATCAACGGCGGCGCGCGCTACCGCGGAACGCCTGTCGAGGAAGTCTTGCCTGTGCGTTGCCTGCCTTACGACGATCGTGTCGAAGTGCCGGAAGGCTTTCTGCCGCAGATCAACAGCGATCACCCGATACTGCAAGGCCTGGGCGGCGAATGGCCGTACCTGCTTGGCTACAACGAAGTTGAGTTGCATCCCGAAGCTCAATTGCTGGCCACGGTCGAAGGCTCTCGGCACCCGCTGCTTGCCGCGCGTGAAGTCGGTGCAGGTCGCACGCTGGCCTGGACCAGCGACCTTTCCGAACACTGGCTGCCGGAAGCTTTTCTCGACTGGGAAGGCTATCGCCGCTTCTGGATCAACAGCCTCGACTGGCTGACCCGCCGTACCTGACCGGAGGCTCCGATGCTCGATGACCCGATAGCCCTGACCCGTGCACTGTTAGCGTTCCAGACCCTCAACCCGCCGGGCGACGAGGAAGCGTGTGCGGCTTTTCTTGCCGAGCAGCTGAGCCGCCACGGGTTTGTCTGCGAGCTGCAGCGTTTCGGTGAGCGCCGTTTCAATCTGGTCGCCTGGCTTGAGGGCGACGGCCCCGGCAAACCGCTGGGGTTCACCGGCCACCTGGATACCGTACCGCTCGGCAATGCCACCTGGAGTCACTCGCCGTTTGCCGGTGAGATTGCCGACGGCCGGCTTTACGGGCGAGGATCCAGCGACATGAAAGCGGGCATTGCCGCCTTCATCGTGGCCTGCCAGCGCAGCCGTGATTCCATTCGACGCGGGCCCGGCGTTCGCCTGATACTCACCGGCGGAGAGGAAACCGGCTGTGACGGCGCCAAGGCACTGTGCAGTGACGCGCCCCACTTGCTCGGTGAACTGGGCGCACTGCTGATCGGAGAGCCGACGGCCAACTACCCGATACTCGGGCACAAAGGCGCGTTATGGCTGCGCTGCGCCAGCCATGGCCTGACGGCCCACGGCGCCATGCCGGAAGAAGGCGTGAACGCTATCTACCTGGCCGCCGAACACATTGGCCGCGCGCAGACCTTTGAAGTAGGCCCTGCACATCCACTCATGCGCAAGCCGACGCTGAACGTCGGCACCATCAGCGGCGGCCTGAACATCAACTCGGTGCCGGACTACGCAGCGTTCACCCTGGACCTGCGCACTGCACCGAATCTGGACCACGATGAAATTCGCGGACGGCTGGCGGCCCACCTGGGCAGCAGCGCGGAGTTGAGCACCCTGATTGATCTGCCTGGTATTTGTGCCAGCCCCGACGAGCCTTGGGTGCAACAGGTTTTTGCACGCTGCCAGGCCTTGCATGACGCTCCCCTGGAGGAAAAGGCAGTGCCCTACTTTACCGATGCTGCCGTGCTGCTCCCCGCCATCGGCTATCCGCCCACCCTTATTCTCGGCCCGGGGGAGCCCGCTATGGCGCACAAGGTCGATGAGTATTGTGAAGTCGACAAACTTCACCAATGCGTCGAGTTGTATGCCGGATTGATCGAAGACTGGACAGCCCTGCACGTGTGATGCGGAGCGTTGCGCAACTCTGCCAGTGCGTGCCGTTTAGCACACCTGCACTATTTGATTTAACTGCGCACTCGTTGAGTATTGTCGCTGCCTTTAGCGCGGAACAGGCTGTGTCTGAACAGCCTTGACGAGCATCGGCTTACTTACCCGTCAGGTAGTAACTGACTCCATAAAAAGGTAATGATCCATGAATAAAGAATTGATGATGCGCGAACTCAACGAGCAGGAAATGTCACAGATCAACGGTGGCATGAGCACCGGCGAAGGCGTTGCGGCCATTGGTGTGGTGGTGGCGGCTACCGCTCTGGCGCCTGCGACTGCGGTCGGTGCCGGAGTGATACTGGCCGGTGTAGCAGCTGTCAGCGCTTTTGATGCGTTCCAAAGCTACCAGATGGCGCAATAACACGTTTTGTCATGCTGCGTGAACACTGTGCTACAGGCACTTATGCAGTACTTAGGAGAACCCTATGACATCCGATCGTTATAAAGTATTTGGGAAAGCCGTCAATTCGTCATTACTGTTCTGGCTCACAGCGGTTTCTTTTCTGATCGCCGCCAGCCTGGACTTTCAATGGAGCTACATTGGATTCGCCGGCATGTTTGCAGCTGTCGCTGTTGGCGGCCTCAGTGAAAACGCTCATAGCGACCAGGAGAGTTGACATGATGTCCCGGCCCCTAGAAACCATTAACACTCATGAACTGACAGATGCCGAATTGCAGCGGGTGTCCGGTGGTGCTGATTTCACCATCATGCCGGTACCCGGTGTTGGCGTGATCAAGCCTGATCCGGTCTGCGTCTATCCATTCCCTGACGTGCCTCCACCGTCAGACATTCGTGGGCCATTCATTGGTTGATGCCCTGTGTGCCCTGGCCAGATCAGGGCACATTTACCCGCCTCTCGCGAACCGACAACAGGTTCAGGCGCAATTCCGATGGTCGCAGCGGCTTGGACAGTACGGACACTTCCGCGCCATGCAACGATTCAAGAACGACGTCCATCTCTCGCCCGGTGACGATGAGTGCCGGTACGTCCCAGCCTCGGGCAGCCCTTATGCTTTCGATGCAATCAAGGCCGTTGGCCGTCGTACCCAGATCATAATCGGCGACGATGATGTCGCAATTGGTAGTCAGGCCCTCGGCTGAAAGCGCGGTCTGGACTTCGCACCCCCATCGCTCCAACAATGCGGCGGTGGCCATCAGCACGTTGCGGTCGTCTTCCACCAGACAGATCCTGACGCCTTTTAGCAGGCTGTCGCCCAATGGTTTTCTGCGCACAGGCTGTACCGGAGCACTCACTTCTTCAAGTCCGTGAATGGTCACCGTGGTGCCGCGGTTGACCCGCGAATCGATAGTGATCTGTACTTCCAGAATCTGACTGAGTCGCTTGACGATGGACAACCCCAGCCCTACGCCTTCCACGTCCTTGTCGCGCACATGCCGGATGCGGTAAAACTCGTCGCAGACTTTGGGCAGATGCTCCGCCGCAATGCCACGCCCCTGATCGTGCACGCTGATCGACAAGCCACCGTTGCGGCGACGCACACCGATCAGCACCGGGTGCTCGGGGGCATATTTGAGTGCATTGGACAGAATGTTCTGCACCATCGTGGCAAGCAAGGTGGCATCGACTCTGACCCAGCGTCGACAAGGCCGGACTCTCAACTCCACGCCGGCCCATCGGGCAGCCGCCGTATTTTGCTGCACGATTTCATTGAGCATGTCGCCCAGATTGACCACGTCCGACTTGGCCGACACCTTGCCGCTGTCCAGCGTGTAGATATCCAGAATCGAGCGAAACAACTGCGAAAGGTTGTGCAGGGAACGATCGATGTTGTCGACCAGTTGCCGCTCGTATTCGCCAAGCGGGCTGGCGCGCAGGCACGCAGTGAACATGCCGATGGAGTGAATGGGCTGGCGCAGATCATGGCTCGCCTGGGCGAGAAAACGCTCTTTTTCACGGTTGGCGACAGTCGCCTGCTCTGACGCCTGCCGAGCCCTTACCAACAAAATGTGAGCGTAGCCGGGCACCAGAATTGTGACAGCGATCAGCATCAGTACCACAAATGGTTGCGCCTGCCAGTAAGGCGTCAATTGATAGATGATCAATATCGCCAGCAGCGCGAGCGAGGCTGCAATCGCCAGATAACGCGAGCCGAAGCGCATACCGTTACCCAGGGTCACCCAGACCATCACACTGAAAATCGGCAGCGTTGCTTCACCACCCACGACCAGGCCGACGGAAATTGCGGTGTAGTCATGCACCATCCCGAAGACACGGCGCACCGGAAACACACCCGGGTAAGTGATGATGTGCTGGCGCAGAATCAGAGACACCACCAGAAAGGCGACGTAATAGAGAATGATCGGTTGATACTTCGCTACATCGAGCCCAGGCAGAAACCCCACCAGCGACACATAGATGATCGCGCAGGTTGCCACGATCAGCCTCAGCGTTGCCTGATCCCGTTCAGCGTTTTTCCGGTCGTCCATCAACGCACCTCGATTTACTGCGAACTCATACCGCTTGGGATCGTGCGCAGTACAGGCTTGTGGTGTGCCATCTTGCACGGCAACTTAATTACACTTCAGTCGCCACCATCATCTGATTGGCGTCCTGCAAACCGGCCTTTCCAGAGTGTCGCGGCAGCGCGTAAATAATGACTCTAATTTTGTATCACAGGCGATACATATTGTTGCTATCGAGTATGATAACCCGACTAAAAATTCGGAAGCAGAGGCATGGCGTGCAGAATCATAGTGGCTGACGACCACCCCTTATTTCGCGAAGGCATGTTGCGCACCATCGAACGTCTACTGCCAGAAGCACTCATTGAGCAAGCCGGCAATTTCAATGAAGTGCTGACGCTGGCGCGCTCCGGTGACGAAGTTGACACACTGATTCTCGACCTGCGCTTTCCCGGTCTGGAGTCGATGCACACCATCGCCGAACTGCGCAATGAGTTCCGACGCACCTCGATCATCGTGGTCTCGATGATCGATGATCCGGAGACCATCTCCCAAGTCATGTTGAACGGCGCTGATGGCTTTATCGGCAAGAACATCGACCCGCAGGAAATAACCGACTCCATCGTCGCTATCCGTCAGGGCGAAGTCGTCGTCAAGTACAAGTCTGAAGGATCAATTTTCAACGAATCGGCCGTTAATGCGCTAAGCCCTCTTACTGCCCGTCAGAAACAAGTACTTGGCCTGGTGGCTGCCGGTAAAACCAACAAGGAAATCGCCAAGGATCTGGGTATCTCGCCTTTCACTGTGCGTATACATGTTTCTAGCCTGCTCAAGGTGCTGGGCGTGTCCACCCGAGCGGCCGCCGCAGCGCAATTCTCCAGCCTGGCGATCAAGTAAGTGCTTGAAAAACGTTCAGTCGTCGATGTTCAGACTGCCAAGGTCAGATGCCAGTTGCAGCTTGGCGTTATGCCAGTTGACCAACGATTCCACACGTTTCTGAGTCGCTGAGGCCAGATCATTCTGCGAGCGCAGAAGCTCGAGAATACTGCCCACCCCGGCTTTGTAACGCCCTTGGGCAATTTCATAAGACTTGCTCGCACTCTCGACAAACAGACGACTGATGGCCAGTGCCCGGGTTCTGGATTCCAGCGCCTGCTGACTCTTCCAGACGCTCAACGCAATACTGTTTTCAACCTCATGCAACGCCTGTTCGCGAGCAGCGCTTTCGTAACTGGCAGCCTTCGCCCTGCGCCGATTGAGAAAGCCATCGAAAATCGGCACCGTGATTTGCACACCGATTGTCCAGGTGTCTATCTCCTGACGGGTGGAAACCTGCTCGATGGGCGTATCCTGGCGACTGTAGTTACTGAACAGCGAGATGGACGGTCGGCTCTGAGCTTTCGCCTCATCAACTCTTGCCTGACTCGCCGCCCAGTCCGCACGGGCTTTTTCTATAGAGGGATGCAGCGCCCTGGCCTGCTCCATCAATGCATTGACGTCCCCCAGAAATGCTACGTCCTCACTGCCCGGCTCATCCAACGCAACCAGTTTGAGCGGGGCACCGGGTGATAACCCGAGCTGGCTGGCCAATTCGCCGCGCGCCGCTGCCAGGTCGCCTTCCGCCATCACTCGATCCAGCTGCGCTTCGGCAAAATCGGATTGTGCCTGCAGACGATCAGTCTGCTCACCGGCGCCAGCACGGTATTTCGCGTCAGCAGCTTTCAAGCTGTTGTCGGCAAGACGTTCTGCACTGACTTTGGCCTGCAACAGCGCGGTGTTGGCCTGCACCTGGTAAAAGACTCTGGCGGTGGCAAGCATCGACTTCTGCACTTCCTCAATGCGGCTGCTACTGGCGGCGTTCAATAATTGCCGGGCACTTTCGACTTTTGCGGCGCGAAGACCGAAGTCAAATAGCACCCAGCTCATGTTCACGCCGTAGATGCTGGTACTGGCGTTCAGCCTTGAATTGGCTTCGGAGAACCCCGGATAACGCGTGGTCTTACCGGCCCGGCCTTTTTGAAACTGCCCTTCCACGGTCGGGTAGTAGGCCGAATGCTCGGCGTCCATCTCCGCTTGACGCGCCAGCTCGGTCAGCCACGCTTCACGCAACTTGGGATCGGCACACAACGCGACAGACACCGCCGTCGCGAGGTTCAGGGTATCGGGAAGCCGACTGGAACCAGTGCACGCCGGTACGCGGTTATCCGCCATGCACAGCGACGCCAGCAATATACCGGCGACGCTCGACAAGGCCCATTTGCCGACACGGCGCATCACGGCTCGGGGCCCTGCGCTGAAGGCTCTCCGAGCACGGGGCCGTCGTAGGCAATTCGACCATTGGCCAGCGCCACGACCCGATCCGCCGATCGAATGGTTTCCGGTCGGTGGGCGACAATGATCCGGGTGATGTTCAGCGTCTCAAGCGCCTGATTGACCGCCGCTTCGCGAGTAATGTCCAGATGGCTGGTCGCTTCATCGAGAAACAGCAACTGCGGTCTTTTATAAAGCGCCCGGGCCAGCAATACCCGCTGCTTCTGACCGCCGGACAATACAGTCCCCATGTCACCCACCAGCGTGTTGTAGCCCATCGGCATCTGGGCGATGTCATCGTGGACAGCGGCCAGCCGTGCACACTGCTCAATCCATTGCTGGTCGGCACTGGTCTCGAAAAAGCTGATGTTGTCGCCAATCGACCCGGCGAACAGCACATCATCCTGAAGTACCGTGCCGGTCAGGCGCCGCAGCCTGCTGACATGATCAGGCCCGACCGGCTGTCCATCCAGCAGAACACTACCGGCGCTGGGTGCCAGGATGCCGAGCATGACGTTGAGCAAAGTGCTTTTGCCGCCACCCGACGGACCGACGATGGCGACCGACTCGCCAGCGCGAACATGGATCGACACACCATCCAGCACGTAAGGTTCGTACTCGGAATAGCGAAAGCGTACATCACGTACTTCAAGGCTGGGCACGTTCTCACTGCTGGCGTCATCCGCCCCATCCAGTCCCGAAACCGGCTCGGCGTCCTGCAGCACAATGTCGGACAAGCGCTCACCATGCAGGCGCAGCATGATCACGTCGACGATCTTGTCGATCAGCGCGGCGACGCGGCCGTTGAACTGCTCTTTGTACGAGTTGAATGCAATCAGCATCCCGGCACTGAACTGCCCCTCCAGCACCAGCGTGGCGCCCAGCCAGATCACAATGATCGTCACCAGCCCGAACAGTACGCCGTTGAAGGTGCGATAAGCCAGTTGCAGTTTCTGGGGGTGCAAGCCGGCGTTGATTTCCTCCACCAGCAAGGCGCTCCAGGCGCTGCAACGCTGCTCAGGACGATTGAAAAGCTTGATGGTGCGCACGCCGCGCACGCTTTCCAGAAAGTGTGATTGTTGACGAGCCGCATGGACCAGCTGATTCTCGCTGGCACGCCGCAACGGCCCGAACCATGCCCAGCGCGCCAAGGCATAAATCACCATCGCCACCACGGCTACCAACGCCAGTTTAGGGCTGTAAGCGATCATCAGTCCCAGCGTAATGACCGTCATCAGCCCGTCGAGTATGGCTTCAATGAACGACGTGGTGACTGTCTGCTGGATCGACTTCAGAGAGCCGAAGCGCGAGACGATATCGCCAAGATGGCGGCGCTCGAAAAACGCTACTGGCAAACGCAGCAGATGAGTGAACACATTAATCTGCCACTGCGAACCGAGCATTGTACTCAGGTACATAAGCGCCCACCCACGGGCCAGCGCAACGGTATGCTGCATGATCAATAGAATGCCGAAGCCGATGGCCAGCACCGCCAGCAGATCCAGATCAGCGCTGACCAGCACCTTGTCGATCACGGTCTGCATGAAAAACGGGCTGAGAATAGTGCACAGCTCCAGCGCCAGTGCCAACAGCAGCACGTGGGTGAGCACCCGGCCAAACCCGTGCACTCGCCCCAGCAACTTGCGCAACGAAATCGGCGGCCGGGCAGCCACTGGCTGGAAATCACTCTCGGGCCACACCTCCAGCGCCACGCCGGTAAAGGCCGCCGACACCTCATCCAGCGACAGCTTGCACAGGCCACGCGCAGGATCGTGCAGCACAACGCCGTACGCCGTAACCTCCCTGAGCACCACGAAGTGATTAAAGTTCCAGTGCAGCACACAAGGCAGTTGCAGTTGACCCAGCGCATTCAGTTCAACGCGCAATGCCCGGCTGCCAAGCCCGAGTTGCGCGGCCATGCTGATCAGTTGCTTGAGGTTCACGCCTTTCATCGACGGCGAAAGGCGCTTACGCAGAGAAAAAAGGTCGCTGTGCTGTCCATGGTAACGGGCAATCATGGCCATGCACGCCAGACCGCATTCAGTGGCTTCGGTCTGCAACACCACCGGCAGTTTGGTTCCAACCCCGAAAGTGAACGCATTTTTGAGGTTCAAAGGCGTTTTCCTATTCCGCGCAAAGGCTCGAGCAGCCACTCATAGAGCGGCAGCTTTTCCTGCATGATGTCGGCGTCAAGCTGCATGCCGGAGCGCAAGCGCTCGCGTTTGCCCTGACCCTCGATGACTTGTGACGCCAGCGCGACCGTGACCCGATAGAAAGGGCCTTGCTCGCGCATCTGCTCGGAAACATTGCCCAGCGTCATGACTTCCTCAGCAGGCAATGCAGTACGTGAAATCGACGACACCCTGCCCGGCTGCAGGCCGAAGCGCTGATAGGGATAGGCTTGGTAACGCAACATCACGGTATCGCCAGCGCGCACGAAGCCCACCGAGCGACTGGGCAGATACAACTCCGCGTGCAGCTTTGCATTGGCAGGCACGATGCTCAGGAGCGGCCGCGCACTGTCGACCCGTGAGCCGTTGGAGACCGCGATGGCGGTTGCCTCACCGGCCTTTGGTGCAGTAATCAGGACCTCCCGTTTGGTTTCACTTTCGACCAACTGGTCCTGATTCTCGGCCAGCCTGCGTTGCAGATCGGCCAGTTGCTTGCTGTGGTTGAACGGCAACTCGACCAGCTCCGCGCGCAGCCTGGTGCTTTCGGCGCGCACTGTCAGCAGCGAGCGATTCAGCTCTTCACCACGCAGGCGCATGTCCAGCACGGCGTCTTCTTTTTCCTGAAGCTGATCACGAGACACATAATCCTGGCGTTGCAGGTTGGCGTAGCGTTCGGCAATCCCTTTGGTTAACGCCAGCCGCTGACGCGCCAGGTCGATTTGCGCGAGTATTTTCTGCTGTTCGGTTTCCAACGCTTCGACTTGACGCTTTTTGCCTTCCAACTCCTGCTGATGCAGGGCCAGGGTCTTGTCGATCTCCTGAGTCAGGCTTTCCTGACGTCGTTTGATCGAGAGGCTGATCGCCCGTTGCGCACCGCCCGCTTCGCCGTTTTGCGTATCGCTGGACAACGCCATCAACACAGCGTCGGCATTCACCGGCTGCCCTTCGCTGATGCCCAGGTTGTTGACCACCCCGGCTTGCGGCGCATAAATCCTGATCAGACCTTTTTCAGGCAGCACCACACCGCTCGCCGCCGTACGTTTGGTGTATGTAGCGAAAGTCAGAAACAGCCCCATGCAGATGCAGAACAGTAGCGCGACGGCGGCTGCCAGGCGCATCGATACCGGGCTGATCAACAAGACCGTACCCAGCGTGCTGCGCTTCTGAGCGGCGAGCGCTTCAGGTCGAAAGAGCATAAATATGCATCGCGTCGATCATCAGGAATGCGCCATAAGAAACCACAGGGCTCGACAGTATTTAAAGAGAGGGGCGAATAGAAGCCGGACAGTTTCATATAGCCGTCACATGAGTAACGGGCAAACCCTTCACCGACCGACTGAACGTCACCGTATTTAAAGCGCGACGTATTAAAGCGTTGGCGACCGACCACCTCAATAGCACACATGAACTAGTCGCCAAAAGACAGCGGCACAGATAGCTCATGTGTACTATTGCTACTCGCGTCAGGGGATGATTTTAATAACGCTCTCTGCCGTAGGTCGCTGCTACGGAAGACTTGACTTTTCAATGACCCGCTTAGAGGAAATGACGCGATGACTCAAGCAATTAACCCAAAAAAAGCACACGAAACGCTTCATACCGGTCAGGCAGTTCGACTGTTGAACGAGGCAGAGCTGGACTGCGTGGGAGGCGGTATTGAGTTCAGTGCTTTTGGTTATACCTTCGCAGGCGGCGAGTCGTTTGCCCCCGGCTATAACTACGCCTCTATCACCAACTCGCGCGGTATTCCAATTTATTACACCACCTGGCAGAACTGATAAGGCCATCGCATGCAAGTGACAGGACCCGGACTGCCTCCGGGTTCCGTACTCACGAACATCTAAAGCCTGCGTTATACAGCGCGCCGACATTGCCAGGTTCTGGACGAAACGCCGGCGCGAAGGTCAGGCAAGGCAAAAGCAGTCGCGCAGCGGCCGAGGTCGCGTTCGACGCTACGTGATGTAAAGAGCATGCTGACTGGACGCGCATCCCACCCCGTTTCTTTAACGCAACGTCCCCAAGCGCACCCACTTTTCGTACAGAGCCTGCCCCCTTTTCTTTTATACAATATCTGTGTACCGCCATCGACGCGCTGAACACATGACGTGCCTCTCAGCAGTACTGGACTGACCAGGAAAACGTGATGTCGATTCTCTCCCGATGCAGAGACCTGGAAATGATCCAGGCGTTGTTGCGCATGGCAGTGATTGCCACCTCTGCACTGTACGCATTGATCATGCACGCACTGGACGACATGTCCGGCAGCCGAATGTGGGTCATTCTCGGCTATTGCCTGGGCTTCGCCATCGTTGGTATCGGGCTTATCTGGCGTATTGCAGTACGGCCCGGTGTGTCTACCCGGCGCAGAATGTTCGCGCTGGTCGTCGATAACATGGCCGGGATCGTCACAATCACTGTGGGTGGCGAACCGATGCTGCCGGTTTACTCGGTAATGCTCAGCATGACGGTGGGGTATGGCATGCGTTACGGGCGCAATTACCTGTTGCTGGCGACCGGCTTTGCCTTGGCGTCTTTGTGCCTGATCATCCAGCTCACCCCTTTCCTTCAAGAGCATCCCGCCGTTGCGGTGATGATGATCCTGACCATGCTGGTGCTGCCGTCGTTCGTTTACTTCCTGCTCTCGCGATTGCACATCGCACTGAATGAAACCCAGGCGGCCAATGAGGCGAAATCAAGGTTTCTTGCCCAGGCCAGCCATGATCTGCGGCAACCGATTCACTCCATCAGCCTGTTTACTGCCTGTCTGCGCGACGCTTCATTGGGCACAGACGAGCGCCGCCTGGTCGATAACATCGACCGGGCACTCAGCGCTGTAGAACAGCTTTTCCGCTCTCTGCTGGATATCTATACCCTCAATCAGGGAGAAGTGAGTCCACGCCTCGAGACGATTGATGTGGACGCATTAATCAATGGCCTGGTCAGCCAGAACAGTGAGGCGGCCAACTGGGCCGGTGTCGAAATCCGCGTGCGCCCGTGCCGGCAACAGATACGCAGCGACCCTGCGCTGCTTCGCACCCTGCTGCAAAACCTTATCTCGAACGCCTTTAAATATGCCCCCGGCAAACCCCTGCTTATTGCTTGCAGACCCCGCAAGGGGACGTTGGACATCGGCGTCTACGACATGGGCCGCGGTATTTCGGAAAAGCATCTCCCTCATTTGTGCAACGAGTTTTATCGCGTCCGCGAAGAGCGTGATCAGGACATTGAAGGCGTAGGGCTTGGGCTAAGTATCGTCAAACGCATCGCCGGTCTGCTGAAGCTGCACATCCGGATTGGTTCGCGCCTGGATAAAGGCACCGCGGTTGTCATCAGCGGGCTACCGATTGTGGCGGCACGGCAAATCGCGCACGCTCCGGACATTGACTGGAACAAACACCTGTTGGGCGGTTTACGTGTTCTGCTAATCGAGGATAATTACAACGTGCTGCAGGCCACCGCGATGCTGCTGCGCAAATGGGGCTGCGACGTCCAGACCGCTTCCGCCACCCCTCAAGCGAGCGTCGATTGCGATCTGGTCGTTACCGACTTCGACCTCGACCGAAGCGCCACAGGCGCAGACTGCATTAGCTACCTCAGCCAACTGCATGGCCGCCGGATACCTGCAATCGTCATCACTGGCCACGAGATTCAGCATGTACAGCAATCGCTGAATGACCCACAGATACCGGTTCTGTCCAAACCGGTACGGCCTGCGGAGTTACGTTCACTGCTCCTGAGTTTCAAGATGGACTTGATGCAGACGACACGTCGCGCGTCTCTTACCGGGTCCTGAGTGCGACAGTCAGCCAACAGCGCACGTTAGTTTGATTACAACGGCGTTATAGTTCGCTAGTACACCTGTACTATAGTGAATACTTACGCCGTTAGCCTAAGCTAAGAAAGAAACGACTTCATTATATATAGACGCTGAAAAGCTTGTCACCGCAAGGCTTTTTCGCACGTTTCTGTCTGTCTATAAAAACCTTCAACAACTGATTTACCATCAGGGGCATTCGGCATGGGCAATTATTATTCACTGGCGCGGCTAAAAGGTTTAGCGGTTGCGATAACAGTCATGGCCGCTTTAACGGCCTGTTCGACGGGGGGCAGTAACCCTCTTGGCGGGCTGGATGCGTTGACGGGTGAGCCTAAGTTTGAGCCTGACTATATAAAAGCCAATATCATTCCCAAAAAATCGACCAAATCTCAAATCCGGGCGAAATTTGGTGCTCCTAATTCGGCGGAAGATGATGTCGGCGACAACTCCGCACAGTGGTCATACGAGCGTGGCGAATCAGGCGTGGCAATGCTGAAGAAAATGGCCTACAAGTACAGTTACAAGTACGGCGCCGGAACGTCGAACTCAGTATTGGCGCAGGCAGATGGTCACTTGGGAGATGCCGAAGATGTGATGGATGACGTCGGTACCGTCACAGGAACGAAGAGTACAGGTATGAAGAAGGTGATCAACAGGATAGTCATACTCTTCAACGGCGAGACGGTCGACCGGTTCTACACATACTGACCGCTCAGCAATAAGTGTGAAGCCGGTAATGCTGCGATTACCGGCGGTTCAGCCTGTCATTTTTGAAGCGTAAACTCGGCCTTGTCGAAAGACAGCCAGCAGGAATCGTTGTCGGTCCATTTTGACTCGCTGGTGCCGAGAACACCCTTCATCAGAATCTTGTCGCCTTTCTTTAATCCGCTGATCTTCTTCTTGTTCACCAGCAGGTCATCGCGGGTCAGCCCTTGACCGGTGCATTTGGGGTTCTTGGGGTCGGTGAAGATGATCGCAATCTGATTCTGACCGATGGCTGTTCCTGTCTTGGTAATGCGCTGCACAATGCCAGGGATGATCAGCGTGTTAGCGTCCCACTTTTCCTTGGCAGTGACCTCATTGGTTTCCCAGTCGTTCCAGATTTCCGTCAATGTCGTTTGCTTGGCAGTTGTCAGCCCCCGAAGATCCCCGCTCAGCAAATCTCCGGTCTGATCAAAGACCCCGTTTGTCACCGACATGGCCTGATCAAGCCCCGCGCATCCTGACAAGGCCAGAACTAACGGAAACAAGGCTGCACTTTTCATTCACATACTCCGCCGACTGATCGATGCAGGAGTTACCCACGCATCCATTATTTAAGTAACCACGACATGCACATCGCACGGGACTGTATCTACGACCTGAGGGCGTATCAATAGTACAGATGCGCTATACGGCGTACTGTTTTTGATCACAGAAACAAGCCATCAAATTTTTATGTCACCCCCGCAAAAACCTGGACCTTCCTCGAGCCGGTCCAGGCTAACTGACAGGCATTAGAACAACGCCCGGAAAATTTAACCGGGCGTTATGAGAGTCTCTTTCAGGATCAGAATCTATACGTCGCCCCAATACCGTATAAACTCGCACGGCTTTTGTACGTCGCACTGTAACTGCCCAGTGCATTGGCGCGACTGACATCGACACTTTCTTCCTGAAGATACGAGTAGGCGACATCCAGGCTCAGTTGTGGCGTGACGTCATAACCCGCCCCTACGCTGAAGACCTCGCGATCCCCGGTCGGCGTACGGGGTGAACGCCCGGTATTACCGGTCGGCGACTGATCGATAATCACGCCCGCACGCAACACCCACTGCGGATCCAGCCGATACGCAGTACCGAGCGCGTAAGCCCATGTATCGTGCCAGTTCAGGCCTTCCTGAATGGAGCCGGTCAGTGCCGAAGCCAGCGTGCCGCCTTGCGCGGCCGAGACCGGTTGATTGCGCAGGCTCAAGTCCTGCATGCTGCTCCAGCCTGTCCAGGTCGCACTGGCGTAAAGTGTCCAAGCGTCACTAAGCGCCTGAGTCACTGAAAAATCGTAAGACTCCGGCGTGGCCACTTTCAACGTACAGTCGTAACGGTTGCTCGCAAGCAACTGCGGCGGCGTTCCTGCGCCGGTGGAAACTTGCGTGTGACAGCCCAGCTTGTAATCGACCTTGGAATGGTAGGTCAGGCCTACGCGGGTGGAGTCGGTTGCGTTGAATAATACGCCGATATTGAAGCCCACGGCCGTGTCATCACCTGAAACCTTGACACGGGTGTCAGCAATGGCCGGATTAAGCGTGATGTCTGATTCAAGCGTTCCGGCAATTCGATTGAACGTCGGACCGAAGCCAATCGACAGCCTGTTATTGAAGGCGTAGCTGATGGTGGGTTGTAACGTCACCACCTTGATCTCGCTTTTGCTGGCGAACATGCGCCCCTGAAAACTGCTTTCATAATCGGTGGACAAACCGAAGGGTGCGTAGAGCCCCAGGCCGAACGCCCAGTGCTCATCGATTTTCCGGGTGTAAAAACCGAACGGCACCGTGCTGAAGGGCACCATATTGCCATCATTACTCCCTTGTGAACGACCGGCGGCATGGCTGATGTCAGTGGATGCGTCCACGAACGCGGCCCCCATGGTGATTTGGCTGTTGTCCAGCCGCGCCATACCTGCCGGATTACCGTACACCGTGCTGGCGTCCTCAGCCATCGATGCACGGCCAGCCTGACCGCTGCCCATACCGGCGATACTTTGCTCGGTACGGGCGAAGCCGCCAGCAAGAAGTTGAGTGGATGCCAATACAGCGGCAAGGCCAAGTGTAGTTTTCAACAGGGTCATTTTAATCTGCGGCCGTTGTGATTTATAAGCGTCCATGGCGAATTTGCAACTGTCAACGTTACCCGAGGCCACGCCGATTTCTAACGTTTCAATAAAACCGCGCGATGATAAGAGTCGCCGACACCTACTTCCATAGTACAGATGAGCTATTGAATAACTGCCTGCCTGTTGATCGGAACTTATATAATCAGTAACAGGCCGCCGCTAGTACATCCGTGCTATATCCACTGCACCCTCCCCTCCTGATACTCCCGTTGTTGGCAACCCGCCGAACGGAAACGCTTAAGCCCTCGGGGCTGGCAGCCACCCTGGTGGCTTTTATGGAGTATCTGGAGTCGCTATGAACCCCTTATTCAGAATATCCCCTCTTGCTTTTGCAATTACTCTCGCACTGCTTCCAGAGGCTCAGGCCGTTGACTATGTGCTCACTAATGGTCAGGAAACCTTTAACAGCGACCGTTTGATCGATGGCGCGATCGACGTCAATGCAACTGACGGCAACACTTCTACCCTGACAATCAACAGCGGCGCAACCGTGACCAGCGAAGGCGGCAGCATCGTTGGCCAGGCCAGCAGAACCGGCGTCAATATGGCTCAGGCCAATGTTGTGGTTGAAGGGGCAGGTTCGCGCTGGGTGGTGCCTCGCACCTCATTCGTTCTCGGTAACTCGATCGTTGTCGGTGGTGTCGGCCAGGGCGATCTGACGGTCCGTAACGGAGGGCAGGTGTCGGTTCGGGATCTGGATATGGGTGAAGTTTTCGGGTCCCGTTCCAACGCATTTTCGAACGCGACGCTGTCGGTGAGTGGTCAGAACTCCCTGGTCGATGCGGTCAACATCCAGGCCGGCGGAGTGTTTGTGTATCGCTCGAGCATCACGGCCAATGACGGCGGCAAAATCAACAGCCAGCAGGTCGACATAGACTCCGTCGTCAAGCTTTCAGGCGCAGGAACCCGCTGGGACAACAGCGGCTCCTTTGTGAACAGAAACGACCTGACCCTCGAGAACGGCGCAGTACTGACGAGTAACGAGCTGCGACTGGGGTCGGCCGTTATCAACCAAAGCAATCAGGTCAATGTTACCGGACAGGGTACCCGTCTCGACGTGCAATCGCTGACGCTCGGCACCAACGTTGTCCGTACTTACCTGTCGCTGGCCGACGGTGCCGAACTGAGCGCCACTAACGGTATGCTCATCAGCTTCGTGAACGACAGCAACTCGGCGACGCGCGGCACGTTTACCATCGGCGGCCCGGTCGCGGTGGACCCTGACCGTACCGATGTTGATTCCATGACTGCAGGAGCAGCTCTGGCGGCAGGCCGACTGAACCCGCAAACCGCCGTCAGCTTTGGCACCGGCAACGGTTCCCTGGCGTTCAACCATACTGACACCGATCTGCAGTTCGCCAACACGCTGAATGGTACGGGTCGAGTGTATGCATTCAGCGGCAATACCACGCTGAGCGGCGACACCTCGGGATTGGCCGGTAGCGTCGTTGTGCGCGGCGGGCGACTGGTGTTGGCGGGGAACGTCGACCAGGTCAATCAGCGCGGCAACACAGCCACCACCCAAAGCGTTTCGCGGTTTAACGTAGGTAACGGCACACTTGTGGTCAACGGCATTGCGGGCCGCACTGAGTTCGGGACTTACACAAACAGCGCTCAGGTACTGGACGGAGGTATTCTGGCCGGTGTCGGTCAGGTGGGCAGCACCCAGGTCGCCTCCGGCGGTACGCTGTCGCCAGGAGAAAGCGCCATAGGCGCGCTGGCGATACAAGGCAACCTCGAGATGGCCGCCGGTTCACGCTACGCCGCAGACATCGCGGGCGACGGCAGCGCAGACCGGATCAACGTGAGCGGCACCGCAACCCTGCGCGGTACGCAAGTCAACGTGACCGCGCTGGATCCCGCGCAGAGCTATCAGAGCGGCAGAACCTACACGCTGCTCTCCGCCCAGGGCGGTTTGGTCGACGGCGCCGCCGCAGGCACTGCCTATGCCCAGGCACTTACCAACTCGGCGTTCCTGAATGTCGGGCTGCAACGCACAGCCAATGACCTGAACCTCACCATTGAACAAAAAAGCGTAGAACCTACGCCGACTCCAGAACCGACTCCAGAGCCGACTCCAACTCCGGAGCCTACACCTGAACCAACACCTGAACCAACACCAACACCTGAGCCGACTCCAACACCTGAGCCAGAGCCGACCCCCGCGCCAACACCGGGTATCTTTCAAACGGTCATGCTGACCCAGAATCAGTTCAATACAGCGGGTGCGCTCAGCGTGCTGGAGCAAAGCGGCGAACCGCTGCGCCTCTATAACAATCTGTTGATTCTGGATGCCGAAAGCGCGCGTAATGCTGCCGATCAGCTGTCCGGCGACACGCTCGCCAGTACCTCGACCGCCCTGATCGCCAACAGCCAGGTGGTGTCCGGAGTACTGGGGACTCGTGTGCGTAATCTTCTCGATACCGGGACATTGCGGATGCCAGCCATGGCACTCAATCTGATGCCAACCACTCCACCCGCCGAAAGCGGTGCCTGGGTGCAACCATTCGGCAACTGGACCAAAACAAGCAGCAACAATGGCGCAGGCGGTCTGCATCAAAGCACAGGTGGCCTGCTGTTCGGTGCGGACGGCAGCTTCACCCCGGATTGGCGCGGCGGCGTCTACGCTGGCTATAGCCGCTCGAAGTTCGACGCCGATGATCGCGATGCCGACGGCCACAGCGACAACTATCATCTTGGCCTGTACACCGGAGCCCAGATCGATGCACTGCGCCTCAGCGCCGACGTCGGCTACACCTGGCACAAGCTGGAGAGCGAGCGGAATGTGGCCTTCGCCGGATTCAGTGATCACTTGACTGGCAAACGCGACGCGAAATCGTTGCAGGCCAGTGGTGAAGCGGCCTACCGCATACCGCTTGGCAGCGTGGCTCTGGAACCTTTCGCCGGGCTTTCCTATGTTCGCTACGACGCCAAAGATCTGCACGAAAAAGGTGGGCCAGCCGCGCTAGACGTGTCCAGCGACAAGCAGAATACCGTCTTCTCGACGCTCGGCCTGCGCGCATCGACGAACACCCGAGTGGCCAACCTCGATACCCAGGTCTACGGCTCACTGGGATGGCGACGCGCCTTTGGTGATCTGGATCCGCGAAACGAGCAGAGCTTTGCCGGCGGTCCAAACTTCGAAGTGCAAGGCGTAGCTCAAAACCGCGACACCGCCTTGACCGAAGTCGGCGCGAAGCTGCGATTGAACCGTCAGACCGATCTGGGCTTGTCTTACCAGGGGCAGTTCGGCACTGACACTCGTTTCCACTCGGTGAATGCCGGCGTGACGGTCCGCTTCTGATCGTAATTGCAGCATCGGGCTGGATAACCATTTGCACAGGCTCGCCTGGAGTGGCATCCAGCCCGAATTCATTGGAAGGCATTTACATAGTGCGATCCCGAATCCACTCCGCGTTATCGTCCTACGCGCCGATCAACGACTAACGCAAGACACTCGAACCGCCCCTTCATCGCCCTCCTGTCGGCATTCGCTCGGCTAACGTTCAAACCATGCTCCAGGCCATCAGATTACCTGCGAGTGATGCGGCCATTTATCTCAAACAACACGACTGTTACAGGCAAGCGCTCAATCACATGCGGTGAATCGCATCTACGCCATTACGCCAGAGCTTCTGGCAGTCACTCACCAGGAACGTCAAAACCATGGCAAGGACTTAAACCGTTCTGGACAGCGGGCCGGTTGGAAGCGTAATAAGGTGCCTACAAAATTTCCCTAATGGACAGCACGTTAATGGCACTACGCGGTGATGAGGCGGACGACCATGAGTTCCGCAGCCGGTCATATCCCGTCGAGGAAGATATGGCGCAGCAGCGTCGAGTCTGGCGCTTTGAGCGCATCGGTTGGGCTGGCCTGATTGTGCTGATAGTGCTGACCCTCGCCGGCTTGTTTTCCAAAGGGCCATTGAGCCAGGTGGAGCCCGAAACGGCAGATGGCAAACTGCAGGTGAGCTACGAGCGTTTCAGCCGCAACGGCAGTCAGGACGATATGATTGTCACGTCCAAAGGCGCCCCCTCCGAAATGCGTTATCTGGTCGTCGGCAGTGGACTGCTCGAAGGCGTGTCGATCGAGAACCTCAACCCCCAGCCCGCGCCCCTTCACAGCGAAGGCCGTGATCTGGTTATTCCGATGCAGGCCGACAAGGACGGTCTGGCCACCTTGTACCTGACTGTTCGCAGTAACGGGGTGGGACTGTACCGAGGGCAAATGCATATGCTGGGTGGCGAAACGCTGCCGATGCCCAGGTTTATCTACCCGTAGAGAGAACGCGATTTATGGATGCAGTGCTCAGAGCAGCAGCGATTTATTTTGTCTTGATGGTCTTGTTTCGTATTGCCGGACGCCGCTCTCTTACCGACCTCACCACCTTCGATTTCGTCTTGTTGCTGATCATTGGCGAGGCCACTCAGCAGGCGCTGCTGGGCGATGATTTTTCGGTGACTAACGCGATACTGATCATCTCCACCCTTATCGCCATAGACGTCGGCTTTTCCCTGGCCAAACGCCGATCAAAGCGGTTGGCAAAGTTTCTGGATGGCGGCCCCACGGTCATTGTGGAAGACGGCAAGCCACTGACCCAACGAATGAGAGAGGCGCGTATCAGTGAATCCGATGTGATGGAGGCAGCACGAACCACGCAAGGGATAGTGGAGATGAAGGACATCAGGTACGCGATCATCGAAAGGAACGGGGAGATATCGGTCATACCCTTCAAGTGAAGGTCTGCAAGTGATCAGGGATGGCTGCAGGCCGACTCCCGAATCAGTGCTAAAACGGACCTGCGCAGAGTTTCATGGCGACATCCTGAACATCTTTACCGATCAAGTCAGGCTGGGTGCCGAGCGGGTTGAGCACCTTCCCCGGGCGCTCGACAAACGCGGTGCGACACCCGGCCTGGGCAGCCCCGGCGATGTCCCAGGCGTGCGCTGCGACCATGATCATCTGATCCGTAGCGATGCCCAAGCGCTGTGCGACCATTTGGTAGGTTGCTGCGGCTGGCTTGAATTGACTGATTTCGCTGCCTGCCATGATGTGCTCGAAGCAGTCGGTCAATCCTGCAAATTCGAGCTGTTGCTGCAGCGCCTCCAGCGCGCCATTGCTCAGGGCAATGAGCACAAACCCGTAGTCCTTCAATAACTGCAGTGCCTGATGAACGTCCTTATGCGCAGGAAGAGATTTGATGCCTGCGGCCAGGGCCTGGCACTGATCGTCGCCCACGTCCACCTTGTGCCGTGCGGCAACCATTCTCAAAGCGCCCTGCGCCAGATCACCAAACGCCTGATACTGGCCGGTTATGGTGTTGGTCATCCAGCACTCTTGCAGTGTCAGGAACCATTCGGTGCGCACACGGCTATCGCCGAACAGTCCCTCGAAGAAAGCGTCGAGCGCGGCCAGATCCAGCAGCGTCTCGTTTACGTCAAAAATGATGTGTTTGAGCATGCTATAGGCCCCTGTTGCCTGCCTGAAGTGATGGCATCGAATGCGCCACCTGGCGGTGCTGACATCAGCCAGCACCGCCAAAGGTCACGATCAGGTCCCTGGCTTACGCCTGCTCTTCCTGCTCGTCATCATCGTGCTTGAGTGCCGGCTTCATCCCCGGCTGAGGCGCGTGCTCGGCATTCGGCGCGATTTCTTCGCCGTGGTTCTTTTTCTCTTGCTGGACTTTTTTGTCGTGGGCAACGTTACGTGGATCGGTCATGGGAATTCCTTGATTGGCAGAGGATTCGAACACCCATCGACGTGATGCATTGTTTGAGCGCCGGGGCAAGATTTGGAGTCAGGGCGTAGCCAGGCGTTCAGTGCATTTGAACCGGCACGCGAATAGCGGGTTGGAGCCTGAGTTCAGGTGACGGCGTCACGACTCCGCGGACGACAGCGTGAACGCTGGCGACTGAACCAGCTCCATGATCACTTCGCGCAAGGACTGCGCACACGGAGACAGCTCGCGATACGCCAGCGCCAGCACATAGGCGACAGGTGTACCTGGGCCCGTCAGCTCACGACAGGCAAGCCGCCCCGGCTGACGTCGGGCATAGCGCTGCGGCATGAGGGCCACACCCATGCCTCCGGCGACCAGCGCGGCGGTGGTCTGCATCTGGCGAGGCTGTTGCACGACCCGAGGAGTAAAGCCAGCGTTGGCGCAGGCCAGCAGAATGTGCGAGTGCATGCCCGGGCCATGATGCGGGGCGAACAGAATCCAGGGTTGGTCTGCCAACGCCGCAAGACCGATGGACGCACGCTCGGCCAAGGGATGATCCTGCGGCAGCACCGCAACCATGCGATCCTCGAACAGCGGCTCGATATGGATATTGCCCGGGTCTATGACCGGCAACACCAGAATGCCGACGTCCAGCCGGTCGTTGCGCAGGCCTTCAAGTTGCTCGGGAGGGGTGGCCTCCTGCAGTTGAATATCGACGTTCGGGTTCGCTGCCTGATAGCGACGCAGCAGCGCCGGCAGCAAACCATCGACCACGCTGTCGACAAAGCCCAGGCGAATCGTGCCGAGCATGCCTGCCGCTGAGCGACGTGCCATTTCACAGGCCCGTTCGGCCTGCAACAGCGTTTGCCGCGCCTCGGCCAAAAACACGACGCCCGCAGCGGTCAATTGCGTGGAGCGCGTACTGCGCAGCAACAACTGCACGCCCAGGCATTCTTCCAGACGACGAATCGCAACGCTCAGGGGCGGCTGTGACATGTTCAAGCGCTGCGCGGCCTTGCGAAAATTCAAGGTTTCAGCGACCACCACGTACTGGCGCATCAATTTCAAATCAATCATCTGATATTTTTTTAGTATCAATGAGCTATCAAATTAGTATGTTACAAATAAATGAGCGTTGCACATACTTCATGGTAAACGGCTAGAGCGAGATCGCTCACAGCCTGGTCTATCGAAGAAGGGGCGCTGATTTGAACACGCGAGCGTATGGTGTCGCCGCACTGGCCGGCTTTGTTGGAGGCAATGTTTCCAGTTTCATCAAATGGGGTACAGAGATCCCCTTCCCGCCTCGCACGCCGGACCGCCCGGTCCCGCCCGTGGAGATGCTTGATTCGCTGGGCATCAACGCTCAGCAGCTGACTTATGTGTATTCAGAGCATGTGGTGAATTACGGCAGTGCCCTGGTCCACCATGGCTTTTCCATCTTCTTCGCCATGTTCTATTGCCTGCTTGTACTCCGGTATCCGCGCGCCGCCCTGTGGCAGGGTCTGGGTTTCGGCCTGTTGGTGACCCTGGGGTTTCACGGCGTCATCCTGCCTGCGTTCCATTGGGCACCGCCGCTGTGGGAGTTGCCTGCCTCGGAGTTGTTATCTGAAACGTTCGGGCACTTGCTGTGGATGTGGGTGATCGAAGTCATACGGCGGGATTTGCAGCAGCGCTGGCTGCCTCACACCCGACCGGCCTGAGTAGCGCGCTGTCTTGCGACAGACACACGGAATTTCCCTGTAAACGGAGTGACCCGATGAACTCTCTATACACCCTGGCTCTGGCCTGCGCCGCCTGCACGGGCATGGCGAGTGCCAATGCCGACGTGCAATCGGTGCCGAAAGAGTCTGCGCAAATGACTCACAGTAACGGTCAACTGCAACCACCTGTTTCATATGCCACGCTGTGGGCTGACGAAAACGGTGCCACGCATGTGGGCCACTGCCGCCTGGAAGGCCTGGAGTTCAAAAGCTATGCCCCGCCAGCCGCGCCGCAATGGGTCGGCGTCTCCCCTGACGATATCGAAAGCATCGCCTACGCGGTGCTGCCGGTGGGATACGTCGGCAACTGGCACCACGCGCCGGGGCCACAATGGGTCGTCACCCTGCAGGGGCAATGGTCGGTGGAGACCACCGATGGCAGTGTGCTGGTGCAAGGACCGGGAGAGATGCAGTTCAATGCCGACACCCGGTCCCGGCCGCGTCCGGATGACGAACGTGTAGGCCACCTGACGCGCACCGTGGGTGATCAACCCAATGTTCAACTGATCATCAAACTTAAACCGGGTGCGGCTGACAAACGTACCAACGGCAGCTGTGCCTACTGATCGCATACGGACCTGAATCTATGAAACCGACCCGTAAAAATCGCTTTCTGCGCCCCTCCTCATGGCTATTGGGCAGTGCGCTCCTGGCTGCGGGTTCAGCAGGCGCAACCGACGCCGTCGCCCCTGTCCGGCAAGTCGTTATCGACCCGGCCTTCAGCCAACTGGTTGCCCCACAGGCCCACGTCGAGCTGCTCACCGATCAGGCGAAGTGGGCAGAAGGCCCGCTGTGCCTGGCCGATGGCCGTTTGATCTGGAGTGACATCAAGGCCAACAAGGTCAGCAGCTGGCAGGCAAAGGATGGCGTGTCCACCTGGCTGGAAAAAGCCGACTTTCAAAATGGGCATACGCTCGACGGCCAGGGCCGTGTGGTGGCGGCCTCCCATGGCAAGCGCGGCATCGTGCGGCAGGAGCCCAATGGTGAGTGGCGTACATTGGTCGACACCTACCAGGGCAAACGGCTGAACAGTCCGAACGATGTAGTGGCGGATAAAAGCGGCGCTCTCTGGTTTTCCGATCCCACCTTCGGGGTGTTGAGCAAAAGCGAGGGCTATGGCGGCAAGCCTGAGCAAGGCGGCGAGTTCATCTATCGCTACGTACCCGACACCGGGCAGATCACCCGTCTCGACACTCCCGAAGTCCACTCGCCCAACGGCCTGGCCTTCTCGCCGGATCAGCAGCTGCTTTATGTGGCCGACTCACAAATGGCCCACGACTTCACCAACAAGAAGCTGGCACATCGCATCATGGTCTATCAGGTGCGCGACGGTCGCTTGATCAACGGCAAGGTGTTCGCTGACATCCAGCCCGGCATCCCTGACGGGATCAAAGTCGACGCGCTTGGCAACCTGTGGAGCAGCAGCAAGGAAGGTATTCAGGTATTTTCCGCAGCAGGCAAGCCACTCGGAAAACTGCTGGTCGCGGCTGCCGATACCAGCAACCTGACGTTCTGCTCCAGCGAGCAGGCAAGCTGGGCGTACATTACCGCTGCCAACAAGGTGCTCAGGGTGCAGGTGATGAAGAGCGTAGCTGGTCAGTAGGACGAACTGTCCCGATGCTCATCGGGTAGCCGTAAACCGATTCAAAGCCCGGCACACGGTGCCGGGCTTTACCTGCAGAGCCTAGAACCAGGTCTCCATCTGGATGCCGAACTGCCAAACACCACCGGAGTTGAAATCACTTTTGCCGAAGTTGTCGGTCGTGCTGTAGCGGTCCAGATCCGAAGACCAGTTCATGAGGCTTGCGAACACTCGCAGTTCGGGGCGTGTGAGCAGGTCACCCATGTCCGGCTTGAAGGTCGGCGCAACCGTAAACTTCCAGAAGTTACCGTCAACCGCATTGCGTTGCAGATAGCCTTTGGGGTCGAGGTCCATGGTTTGCCAACTCAGCTCGTAGGCCATCTCGAAGTTGCTGTTGATCTCGTTGGCCAGGCGCATGTTCAGCGTGAGCCAGCGGTAATCGTCGCCTTTGACGTAGCGGTCTTTGCTCTGTTCGGCCAGCAGGCTCGGGCCGATGCGCCATCCCGGCGCGATAGGTGTCTCGCCATACATGGCCAGACGCACTGCGCGGGCGTCGTCGATCAGTTCGCCATCCGCGCCAATGTCCTTGACCTGCGCACCCAGGCCCTGCCCATAGAGCAACGCCGTCTTGAAGAAGCCTTCCCGACCGAAAAAGTCCTTCTGGTGATTGGCCAACATGGTGTGCAGGCCTGAATCTGCGGGCGCAAAACCGGCTTGATTGGTGCGCGTACCGACGTCGTTTTTCTTTGCACCAATGGCGTTGAACATCCACTGCCACTGACCATTGTCGAAGAATTGGTTGGAGGTCAGGATATAGCTTTCCACATCGGCATCGACGCCGCCCTCACTGAAATCTCCGTAGTTACGTCCGATCAGGGAATAGTTCGAGCGCCAGTCCTTGGTCATCTGCACATCGTAGATACCGCCACCGGTCCCGGCCAGAAAGACCACGTCCGAGTCCAGCCAGTGGATATCGAAATTATCCCTGTCGAAGCGCTTGCCGGCCCACAGCGTGGCGTTTTCGAACACTGAATTCCCCTTGAAAGCGGCAATGTGGTCGAGTTCGGTAAATACCTGACGCACGTTCAGGCTGCTTTCGGTGGCCGTCCAGTCGTTATAGCTTTCAACGCCGTCGGCGATGGAGACGGTGAACTTGGAGCGCGTGCCGTTCTGCGCGTAGATCTCTTTCGACAGATCGAAGCGCATGTAGGTGTCGTCTTCGTTACCCAGGCGCCCGACCGCACCACCGACTGAACCTGCGGGGGTTGTATAAGGCCCACCGCGACCGCCGCCCAAACCGTCGTTGATCAACAGACCGGAGCGAGCGTAGCCCTTGAAGCTGAACCCGTCGGTGAGGTGTCCGGCACTGCCTGGCTTCTCCATGCTTTGCTGGCGGGCTTCGAGTTTTGCCACGCGATCATCCAGAGCCGGCTGTGAATTGGCCGCAACGGTGGACGCAGAAGTGGGTGCGGCAGGCTGCGCAACGGGGGTCGAGAGTTTGAGTTGCTGAAGCTCCCTGGCGAGCGCCTGGGTTTGCTGTTCGGCAGCGGCTGCACGTTTTTCCGCAGCGCTGGCACGGGCTTCGAATGCGGCCATCCGCTCTTCCAGAGTCGCGGCCTGAGAGACGGTTGTCGAGGTGCCGAGTACCCCTGCGAGTAGCCATCTTGATGCGTTCTGCATGTGGACTTCCTGTTTTGTTTTTATTGTTTTCGTGACGTTGGCCTAGCCTTTTTCCTTCGGCACAAAATTGTGAAAATCGGAGAAAAAAGGGTGCCACATCGAAAATACGCTGTTACATTGACGATGTTAACGTTAACTTTTATAAAAACAAAAATAAAGAGGGCTCTATGAAACAGCTGAAATCTCTTCTTCCCGTCGCGCTGCTCACCCTGTCTGCCGGGTTTTCTGCGCTGTCGAACGCAGCCGATCTGACGATCTCGTGCGGGGCCGTCGGCGCTGAATTGCAACTGTGCAAGGAGGCAGTCGATAGCTGGTCAAAACAGACCGGCAACAACGTTCAAGTGGTTTCCACGCCTAACTCTGCAACCGAGCGCCTGTCGTTCTACCAGCAGATCCTCAGCGCCCAGTCCACCGACATCGACATCATTCAAATCGACATGGTGTGGCCGGGGATGCTCGCCAAACACCTGACGGATCTGCGCGAACTGCTTCCGGCAAATGCGACACAAGGCTATTTCCAGGCACAGGTGGACAACGCCACCGTCGACGGCCGGCTGGTGTCGATGCCCTGGTTTACCGACTCGGGGCTGCTGTATTACCGCAAGGATCTGCTCGACAAGTACCAGCAGCCGGTCCCCCAGACCTGGGAGGACATGACCGCTACCGCCAAAAAAGTGCAAAAAGCCGAACGCGATGCGGGGAATGCCACTATGTGGGGCTACGTGTTCCAGGGGCGCGCCTATGAAGGCCTGACGTGCAACGCCCTGGAATGGATCAGCAGCCAGCCGGACGGCGGACTGGTCAACCCGCGCGGAGACATCGTGGTCAACAGCCAGGCCTCACGAGTCGCGCTGACCCTGGCAAAAAGCTGGATCGGCGAGATCTCCCCGCCCGGCGTCCTTAACTACACCGAGGAAGAAGGCCGTGGCGTATTCCAGTCGGGAAATGCGCTGTTCATGCGCAACTGGCCTTACGTCTGGGCCTTGGTGCAAAGCAAGGACAGCGCGATAAAAGACAAGGTCGGCGTCGCGCCCCTGCCCAGTGGCGGCGCGAACGGCACCCACGCTTCAACGCTCGGGGGCTGGGGCCTGGCGGTTTCGCGCTACAGCCGCAACCCCAAACTGGCGGCAGAACTGGTTGCCTACCTGACCAGCGCTCAGCAGCAAAAACAGCGTGCCCTGGCAGGTGCCTACAACCCAGTCATCGAGTCCCTGTATGCCGACCCCGAGTTGCTCGCGGCGATGCCTTACTACCCGCAGTTGCACAGCATCCTCAGCAATGGGGTCATGCGCCCCGCCGCGATCACGGCCAACGGCTACCCACGCGTCTCCAACGCATTCTTCGATCGGGTGCATAGCGTGCTGGCGGGCGATATTCCGGTCGATCAGGCACTGGTCGAACTGGAACGCGAACTGACCCGCATCAAACGCCGGAACTGGTAAGCCACACGTAAGGAAATCAACATGCCCGTCTCTTCTACCGACTTCCCTGGAGACGACGAACTCGTCACCCGGGAAACGCCTGTACAACGTCGCAGGCTACGCGCCGCCTGGCTGTTTCTGACGCCGATGCTGGTGTGCCTGGTCCTGGTGGCGGCCTGGCCGTTGCTGCGCACATTCTGGTTCAGCCTGACCGATGCCGATCTGTCGGATACCGGCAGTGGCTCATTCGTGGGCCTGAGCAATTATCTGCTCTACGACGGCGTCATCTGGTCTGGCGTGCTGGTCGATCCGCAATGGTGGAACGCGGTGCGCAACACCCTGCATTTCACCGTGGTGTCGGTCGGGCTGGAAATGGTCCTGGGACTGATGGTGGCGTTGCTGTTGAACGTCAAGTTCACCGGCCGCGCGCTGGTCCGTGCGTTGATTCTGATCCCTTGGGCGATTCCGACCATCGTCTCGGCGAAGATCTGGTCGTGGATGCTCAATGACCAGTTCGGCATCATCAACCATATGATGCTGAGCCTGGGCCTGATCGATGCGCCGCTGGCCTGGACGGCAGATGCGGACCTGTCGATGTGGGCAGTGATCATCGTCGACGTCTGGAAGACCGTGCCCTTTGTCACCCTGCTGATGCTCGCGGCACTGCAGATGCTGCCAAGCGATTGCTACGAAGCCGCCAGGGTCGACGGCATTCATCCGGTACGGGTGTTCTGGCGAGTCACCTTGCCGTTGCTGATGCCCGCCTTGTTGGTCGCCGCGATCTTTCGCATTCTCGATTCGTTGCGGGTCTTCGACGTCATCTACGTCCTGACCTCCAACTCTTCGAGCACCATGAGCATGTCGGTCTATGCCCGCCAGCACCTGGTGGAGTTCCAGGACGTCGGCTACGGCAGCGCCGCCTCCACCCTGTTGTTTCTGGTCGTGGCAGTGATTGCCATGCTTTATCTGTACCTCGGACGTCGCCAGCTGGAGGTGCGCTCATGAACCTGCGCCCACTGAAGAAAGCGCTGCTGCGCCTGGCCTTCTGGGGCCTGGTCGGGGTCGTGCTGCTGTACGCGATCTTCCCTTTCTATTACGCCATCCTGACCTCGCTGAAACCGTCCAGTGCCTTGTTTGAAGTGAGCTACTGGATCACCGAAGCCGACTTCTCCAATTACGCAGCGGTCCTCAGTCAGGCGTCATTCCTGCAGGCCATCGCCAACTCGCTGGTGGTTGCGCTGAGTGTGGTAGTGCTGGCGCTGTTCCTGGGCCTGACGGCGTCCTACGCCCTGGGCAGGGTCAAGTTCCGAGGCCGCGGCACGGTGCTGATGATGGTGCTCGGCGTCTCGATGTTTCCTCAGGTCGCGGTGCTGTCGGGGCTGTTTGAAGTGATCCGCGCACTGGGTCTGTACAACACCTCATGGGCACTGATCCTGAGCTACACGATTTTTACCCTGCCCTTCACCGTCTGGGTGCTGACCACGTTCATGGGGCAACTGCCGCATGAGCTGGAAGAAGCGGCAATCATGGATGGCGCATCGCCCTGGGTCACGCTCACCCGTGTGCTGTTGCCGCTGCTGTGGCCCGCGCTGGTCACGACCGGCCTGCTGGCTTTTATTGCCGCGTGGAACGAGTTCCTGTTTGCCCTGACCTTCACCCTGACAGACGCGCAACGAACGGTCCCGGTCGCCATCGCCCTGATTTCGGGTGGCAGCTCCCACGAATTGCCTTGGGGCCTCTTGATGGCGGCGTCGGTGCTGGTGACCGTCCCACTGGTGATTCTGGTGCTGATCTTCCAGCGCCGCATCGTTTCCGGCCTCACTGCCGGCGCGTTGAAAGGTTGATGCACACAACTGACAAGGAACAGCATCGTGATGAAATTGAAGCTAGCCAACATCAACAAGCAATTGGGCGGCACGCGCATTCTGCGCGATGTCAGCCTGGAGATCGCTGCGGGTGAGTTCGTTGTGTTCGTCGGCCCTTCGGGCTGCGGAAAGTCGACGCTGCTGCGCTTGATCGCCGGACTGGATTCGATCTGTGCTGGCGACCTGCTGATCGACGGACGACGGGTCAATGACCTGGAACCGCGCGAGCGTGGTGTCGGTATGGTCTTTCAGTCCTACGCCCTGTACCCGCACATGAGCGTCTACGACAACATCAGTTTCGGCCTCAAGCTGGCCAAGACGGAAAAAAGCAGCCTGCGCGAACGCGTGCTGAAAACCGCGCAGATCCTGCAACTGGACAAACTGCTGCAGCGCAAGCCCCGGGAATTGTCCGGCGGGCAGCGTCAGCGCGTGGCCATGGGCAGAGCCATGGCGCGGGAACCGGACATCCTGTTGTTCGATGAACCGCTTTCCAACCTGGACGCCTCGCTGCGGGTCCAGATGCGCAACGAAATCGCCCGGCTCCACAAGCGGCTGGGCTCGACGATGATCTACGTCACCCACGATCAGGTCGAGGCGATGACCCTGGCGGACAAGATTGTCGTGCTCAACGGCGGTCAGGTCGAACAGGTCGGCTCACCACGCGAACTCTACGAACGCCCTGCCAGCCTTTTCGTCGCCGGTTTTCTGGGCTCGCCGAGAATGAATTTTCTGCCAGTGAGCTTGCAGGCACCGGGTCGCAACAGCCTGATCGACATCCCGGCACTGGGTATGAAATCCCTGCCCTTCGACAGCTCGAATCTGACCGAGGATGCGCAACTGACCCTGGGTGTTCGCCCGGAGCACATCACCCTCAATGCTGCGAACAACGGCGTTGGCGTCACGGTATCCGGTGTCGAATACCTGGGCAGCGAGGTCTATGTGCATCTGGCTACCGGGGCGAGCGAGCCCTTGATTTGTCGCTGCGATGCCAAGGCCGGCTGGCAGGCAGGCGATCAGGTCGCGCTGCAATTCGACGACAGCAACCTGCACCTGTTCGACGCCGATGGCCTGGCCCTGAAGCGCCACACAGACGCCAGTCAACACCTGACACCCGGCACCACACCGCACCTCGTACAAGCAGGCACCCTATGAGTTTTTCTGCAAATGCCATGAGCAAGCCGATGTCTCCCGCCCTCGAGCGCGCGCGCCATGCGCTGGAAGAGGGCCTGTCGCAGCTCGTCCACGATTATCGCCCCGGTTACCACCTGGCCCCGCCTGCGGGCTGGATGAATGACCCTAACGGGGTGGTGTTCTTTCGTGGCGAATATCACGTGTTCTATCAGCACCACCCGTTCGACGCGAAATGGGGCCCGATGTACTGGGGCCATGCAAAGAGTGCCGATCTGGTCCATTGGCAGCACCTGCCCATTGCCCTGGCACCCGGTGATGACTTCGACCGGGACGGCTGTTTTTCCGGCAGTGCAGTGGTACATGACGACACCCTGGCGCTGCTCTACACCGGGCACACGTGGCTGGGTGACGTGGGCGACGAGCGTTTCATCCGTCAGGTGCAGTGCCTGGCCACCAGTACCGACGGCATCAGCTTCATCAAACACGGCGCCGTTATCGACACCCCGCCGCAAGACGGGATGATTCATTTCCGTGACCCGAAAGTCTGGCGACAGGATGGCCACTGGTACCTGATTGCCGGCGCACGCCTGGGCGACAAACCGCTGCTGCCGCTCTATCGATCCAGGGACCTGCACGCGTGGGACTTCGTCAGTTATGTGTCCACAGGCGGCGAAGGCGACGGCTATATGTGGGAATGCCCGGACCTGTTTGGCCTCAATGAACGCGACGTACTGCTTTACTCCCCCCAGGGCATGCCGGCGCAGCGATACGAGCGACTGAACAGGTTTCACACCGGCTACCGAGTGGGCCAGGTCGACAGTCAATGGCAGTTCACCGGCGGGCCTTTTATCGAGCTGGACAGCGGTCACGATTTCTATGCGGCGCAGACGCTGGTGGCTGCCGATGGCAGGCGTCTGCTGTGGGCCTGGATCGACATGTGGGAAAGCCCGACCCCAACCGAGGCACATCACTGGCGCGGCATGCTGGGCCTGCCGCGAGAACTTGAAGTACGCGCCGATCGCCTGTGCGTGCAGCCCGCGCGCGAGCTGACAGCGTTGCGCAACGCGTCACTGCCAGGCACCCCCTGGTGGAGCGAAGCGGGTAGCCAATGGCTGGCCGACATACACGGCGACATGCTCGAAATCCACGTGCACCTGGACCTGCTCGACTGCATCGAAGGTCACCTGGGTGTGGCCTTGCGTTGCAGTGAGGATGGCAAGGAGCAGACGCTGCTTTACTACGATGCGTCGCTGAAACGTTTGATACTCGACCGTACTCAGTCGGGCACCCACGTCAGCGGTCAGCGCAGTGTAGCGATAGATCCACAACAGAATCAGCTTGAACTGCGGATCTTCCTTGATCGCTCGTCCATCGAGGTGTTCGAGCAAAACGGCAGTTTCAGCTTCAGCAGCCGTCTTTATCCACAGACCGACAGCCTGGGGGTAAAGCTTATTGCCAACGGAACCGGAGGCCGGGTCTGCATCGCCGACGCATGGCAACTCGCCTCGGGCTACCTGTCGGTAAATCATTGAAGTCGCGAAAAAAATCAGGTCTCTGTAGCATGATAATCATCAGTCAACCCGACAGGCTCCGCTTCGCATGACCTCAGTTAAAGACGTTGCAAAACTGGCCGGTGTGTCTCTGATGACGGTGTCTCGGGCGCTCAATGATCCGGGAAAACTGAGCCCGGAGACTTATCAGCGAGTGCGCAACGCGATCGATGAGCTTCAATTCGTACCCAGCCTGTCGGCTCGCAGGATTCGCGGCGACAACCTGCAGACCCGAACCATCGGCGTATTTGCCCTGGACACCGCAACGACGCCGTTTGCGGTCGAGCTGCTGCTGTCGATCGAACAGACCGCGCAGCAGGCAGGCTGGAACGTATTTATCCTCAACCTGCTAAGCAATCCGCCCACTGACCAGAACATTGACCTGATGCTGTCGCACCGCCCCGACGGGTTGATCTTCAGCGCCATGGGGTTACGCAAAGTGAGTATCCCCCAGCGCCTGAAGAGCAAGCCGCTGGTGCTCGCCAACTGCGTAGCCGACGACAGCAGCCTGGTCAGTTATGTGCCAGACGACGAAACGGGTCAGTACCGCGCCTTGAACCACGCGTTCAGCAAGGGCTATCGACGCCCGCTGTTCATAAACCTGCCAAAACAGAGCCTGGCCTGGGAAATCCGCCAGGCGGGTATGTTGCGTGCCTGCGAGGCATTCGGCCTGACTCGCGACGAACTCTTGCAATACAACCTGTCCGAACACGATGCCTACTGGGAAACCGCCGCTATCCTTGCACGGCACATGATAGATGGGCGTCCTCAGTTCGACATTCTGATCTGCGGCAATGACCGCATTGCCTTTTGTGCCTACCAGTTGCTGCTGGGCCAAGGCCTGAAAATCCCCGGCGATGTTGCCGTACTGGGTTATGACAACATGATCGGCATCGCCGAGCTGTTCATTCCTGCGCTGACCACGGTGCAACTGCCGTATTACGAGATCGGTCGCAACGCCGCCCGGCACCTGATTGAAAGCCTTGAAGTGTCGGGCTCCCAGCCGGTGGACTGCCCGCTGGTGATCAGAGAATCGTTATGAAGCCTTGCGCGGGATAGCTCACGCAGCAAGTCGTCACGGGACCCTCCAGACAAAAGCGACTGCTCTTGAGCCCTGATTTACACCCCTGAAACGCTGACCGTATTAAATGGTTACGATTGAGAGGGGTAAGAGCGCCTGGCTGTCCGGCCACTCTAAAAAGATAGCTTTTCTCTTACTTTTCAAGCGCCTACTGATTGCACGCTCAAGACAAGCGAGTTGTACACCCTCTGACTTACATGAATCCCGCCCCAAAAAAGCGCACTAAACAAATTAAAGAACAAAACCGTGCGCAACTAATGCACGAACTAATCCAGAAACCAAACCCGACCCCCTCAAGTAATATTTCTGGTAGCCGATAGTTCTAAAGCCGTGAAAAATCAATTCTACAAGGAGGTCAGTGACAATGAGAAACTTGAAAGTATCTGCGCGCGCAGCACTCAGCTTTATGTTTATTGCACTCTTATTGGTCGCCTTGGGTGGTATTTCAGTATGGAAAATGGGAGAAATCCGCGAGACGGCCAGAGACATTGAAAACGATGCATTGGCCAGCGTGGTGGTTGCAGACCGAATCAATGCCACGATGCTGCGCCTGCGCCTGGAAGTCCGCAGAATGCTGTCCCAGACCAATCCGCAGGACATGGCCACCACGTCCGGCATGATCGCTTCGCTGAGTGAGGAGTTGAAAAAGCAGGTAGCCCTTTACGCCCCTTTTGTCGCCAGCGATAAAGAAGGACAACTGTTCAAAGCCGTGTCGGAAAACACCGATAAAGCACTGGTTGCATTCGACCAGGTGATTGCACTTATCCGTCAAAACGCAACCACTGAAGCGCTGGCCTACCTGAGTTCAAACGTGACGCCTGTTACCCGTCTTCTCGACGACGCTGTGAACGGGCTTGTTCAAATGAACATTGACGAGGCGGCAAACTCAGGAAAAGAATCCGAGGATTCGTATCAAAGCGGCTTAACGTTTGTGATCTTCATTATTGCAGCCGCGACGCTGGCGACGATTGTGCTGGCCGTGCTGTTCACCAAAAGTATCGTCACGCCGTTGCGCGACATGCTGCGTGTCAACGACACCATCGCCAAGGGTGATCTGCGCAGCGTGATTACCGTCACGGGCAAAGACGAATTTTCCGACCTGATGCGCTCTACCCAGGTCATGCAAAACAATCTGCGCGATACGATCAAGCTGATCGGTGATTCATCCACTCAACTGGCATCCGCCGCTGAAGAAATGAACGCAGTCACCGAGGAGTCGAGCAAAGGTTTGCTGCGCCAGAATAACGAAATTGATCAGGCAGCCACCGCCGTTAACCAGATGACCGCTGCGGTCGATGAGGTGGCGCGTAATGCTGCCGCTGCATCGGATGCAGCCAAAGCCTCTGATCAGTCAACCCGCACCGGCGCAGCACGGGTTACCAGTACGGTCGACGCCATCGAGAAACTGAGCAAGACCGTGCAGAGCACCAGTGTCGATGTAGAGCGTCTGGCCGTGCAATCCAAGGACATCAGCAAGGTATTGGAAGTCATTCGTACGATTGCGGAACAAACCAATCTCCTGGCCTTGAACGCAGCTATCGAAGCCGCCCGGGCAGGTGAGCAGGGACGCGGTTTCGCGGTGGTGGCTGATGAGGTCAGAGCGCTGGCCCATCGTACCCAGACCTCGACTCAGGAAATCGAGAAAATGATTGGCGACATCCTCACGGGCACTGCACAGGCCACCAAGGCCATGAGTGAAAGTTGCGATGAGGCCGGTGGCACACTCACCATCGCTCATGAAGCCGGAGCAGCACTGACCCTGATCGCGAAAGCAATCAATGAAATCAACGAAATGAACCTGATGATTGCGACCGCATCGGAGCAGCAGGCGCAGGTCGCACGTTCGGTCGACGGCAACCTGATGAGTATTCGCGATCTTTCCATCCAGAGTGCAACGGGGGCCAATCAGACAGCGGCGGCCAGTGCCGAGCTCTCAGTGCTTGCTGTAGACATGAATAAGCTGGTGGCCAGGTTTTCGCTCTAAGGGTTTTCTACTGCTTCAGGTCGTGATGCTGTGGATACTGATTCCACAGCATTCAGGGCCAATCAACTGCATACGTCTGGACAAGTGCAGGACGGTCAGAGGAGCGCATTAACGCCCCTCTGAGCCGTGAGTTTCCTACGCGTCAGTCAGCACTGCCGGTCAGCAGTGTTCTTGTGGCCGCAGTAACATCCTCTTTGCGCATCAGACTTTCGCCGACCAGAAAGGTAGTAATGCCGGATTTTTTGAGTCGCAGGCAATCGTTATGGTTGCCGATGCCACTTTCACCGACCAGCAGTTTGCCTGCGGGCACCATGGATGCCAGTCGCTCGCTTGTGCCGAGGTCTACTTCGAAGGTATGCAGGTTGCGATTATTGACGCCGAGCAGCGGAGAAGACAGTTTGAGCGCACGCTCCATTTCATGTTCGTCATGCACTTCCACCAGAACGTCCATCCCCAGCGTCATGGCCGCATCTTCAAGTTCGGCGGCCAGGTCGTCAGTCAATGAGGCCATGATCAGCAATATGCAATCCGCACCCCAGGCACGTGCTTCATACACCTGATAAGTGTCAAACATGAAGTCTTTTCGTAACACAGGAAGGGCGCAAGCGTTTCGCGCATCGATGAGAAACTGCGGGGAACCCTGGAAGCTGGGCGTGTCGGTCAGAACGGATAAACAGGCGGCCCCACCGGTTTCATAAGCCTTCGCCAGTTCGGGCGGGTTGAAGTCTTCGCGAATCAGTCCTTTTGATGGACTTGCTTTCTTTATTTCTGCAATGAGCCCCAACAGACCCTGCTGTTCTTTTGCTTTCAGTGCTTTATAAAAACCGCGGGGACTGGACTGTTCGAGGGCACGCTGCTTGATGCGACTTAATGGTACGTTAGTTTTTGCCGCCTCTATTTCTTGAAGCTTGTAATGTTTTATTTTGTTTAGAATATCACTCATGGCAGTCACTCATATTAACGGGTAGTCTATTGAATTAAGCCCTGTAGCGCCTCGACGTACGCATGCTCATTATCGCCCTCTGGCAATATTTAAACGAGCGTACATTCACTGATCGAGAAACAACAATTAAATTTAATTTATCCACCTTTAAACACATTATCGCGTTAATATATCATGATCGTCCATAATGTAAACCCGGGTAACACGGTCTCTGTAACGTACATCAACAACTGAACCCAGACGATTAAGATGGCGAAACAATATCAACTTTCCGGCACAGCCTGGCGATTTACCTGGGCCAGTCCACGCCTCGGCTGTTACTACTGGCAAGCCTGCTGATCGGCGCACCGGCAAACCTGAAGTATCTGCTGGTCAATCGGCTGATTCGCAGCCCTAGTAAGCTGGAACTGCTTTCCGTGGTCGTGCGCCAACGTCTTGCTCGCACTGCTTTTGACGCTCGTGTCAGGCGTCAAGGATTACCTGCTTTATGGGTTGCTGCCGCATTCGACAACTTTTCAGGCCTTGACCCGGTTTATCGAACTCGCCGAACATTGCCCGATGATTGCCAAGGCCAGCGTGGATCTGCAGGCCACCCGCAATCGCTTCACTCCTCTCAAACGACAAACCAGCGACAGGGAACGTCATCAATGCAATCCAATTTCAGCAAGGGCGTTATCTTTGCGCTCTCCGCCGCCGCACTGAACGCAACCATTGGTGTGCTCAGCAAGGTACTAATGAGCAATGGCTTCACCTCCAGCAGCGTTGCCGTCATCAAAACGATACTGGGGTGCATCCTGCTCTCGA
>NZ_LKGW01000100.1:0-200 GCF_001467335.1 Pseudomonas sp. ICMP 10191 | reverse complement strand
ACTTTGGGTGCGCTGTCGGCCAGCAGATAGGCAATGCGTTCGTCAGGGTGTGACGGATCGACCGGGACATAGCCTGCGCCTGCCTTGAGGACGGCGAGCATGGCCACCAGCGTGTCCAGCCCGCGACGGGCCATGACCGCCACGCGATCATCGACACCTACGCCTAGACTGATCAGGTGATGGGCCAGTGCGTTGGCGCG
>NZ_LKGW01000099.1:0-206 GCF_001467335.1 Pseudomonas sp. ICMP 10191 | reverse complement strand
AGTGACGGCTGAGTCCTGGCGCTGATCCGGGGGTAGCCTGGCATGACGCCGGGCTAGCCGCACCGGGCCCAGGCTGTGTAAAAACGACTGCGCTTGGCAATACTGCGTTAAAAACAGGCGAAAAATGCTCATTTAGAACACCCAGAGTCGGTCGCGACCCCGGCCGTTTTCGCCTGTTTTTGCCTTGTCTTGCCTTCGCTCGTGAC
>NZ_LKGW01000098.1:0-212 GCF_001467335.1 Pseudomonas sp. ICMP 10191 | reverse complement strand
GTCAGGTGTCCGCCGAGGTTGTAGCTGAAACGGCGGGTCAGTTGGTCGATGCGCTTTTCTTCGATCAGCCGGTCGGAGTCGTCGTAGGCGAATGTGTAGGTGGCGTCGTTTTCATTGATCAGCGCGGCAAGGCGCAGGGCCTTGTCGTACTGGTAGCCTACGATAAAACCCTTGGGGTCCTGGCGTCTGATCGGCAGGCCACGGGCGTTGCG
>NZ_LKGW01000097.1:0-213 GCF_001467335.1 Pseudomonas sp. ICMP 10191 | reverse complement strand
ATACCCGTAGCTTCGGTGCATGGTTTGAGCCCCGTTACATCTTCCGCGCAGGCCGACTCGACTAGTGAGCTATTACGCTTTCTTTAAAGGGTGGCTGCTTCTAAGCCAACCTCCTAGCTGTCTAAGCCTTCCCACATCGTTTCCCACTTAACCATGACTTTGGGACCTTAGCTGACGGTCTGGGTTGTTTCCCTTTTCACGACGGACGTTAGC
>NZ_LKGW01000096.1:0-216 GCF_001467335.1 Pseudomonas sp. ICMP 10191 | reverse complement strand
TGATCAGGCCGATATCGTGCTCGCCGTGTTGCAGTTCAAGGACGTTTTTGACCACTTCGATGCTGCCGCCCGACGTCAGCGGCGCGAAGCACTCATAAACCGCAAGATCGAAGTTCAATGAGGTGGAGAACAGCGTTTTTTCGAGTGCAGAGCCGTCGAAAGCCGTGTGTGCCCAACTGAGGAAGTTAACGGTGTTGCGGTGTTCGATCATCACGC
>NZ_LKGW01000095.1:0-216 GCF_001467335.1 Pseudomonas sp. ICMP 10191 | reverse complement strand
GTTGCCCTAGGCGTCGTATTTGTATTCGTGGTTCGCCCACTGTTTGAGGCGGTTGTCTTTGATGTGATCGAAGCGGCTGATGTTGAAGTTGAGACGGTTGGCTGCGGCGTCGTAGCGGAACTCTTCGCCATCGACCACTCGGCCGGTGTTGCGCGCCAGCAACTGGCCGTTGGCTTCGTATTCGTACTGGGTTTCGCCGCGCAGTTTGTCGAGGGT
>NZ_LKGW01000094.1:0-217 GCF_001467335.1 Pseudomonas sp. ICMP 10191 | reverse complement strand
GTTGTCCCTTTGCCTTTTGTCGAGAACCACGCTGCACTGCTTTTGTTCTTGGTGTGGCTTTCGTCGTGGAGGTCTTTCACGCCCTCGAAATCGATTGCGCCGCCACTGTTGATCAACAGGTCATTGCCACTGTTCAGTTTGGCAACCTGATACCGCTGGTCGCCGCCACTTGCCAGCGTTAGGTTACCGCCTGTAGTGATTTCACTGCTGATATTGC
>NZ_LKGW01000093.1:0-218 GCF_001467335.1 Pseudomonas sp. ICMP 10191 | reverse complement strand
ACACGTCGCCTGAAACATTCCAACACACTTACGCGGCCCAACCTGTAAATTGTCGGCCCGACGGATCGTTTCGAGGACAGCCTGAGTCTACAGGCCAGTCGAATCACGGTTCTACGACTTCACTTTACCTGCACAACGCCTGCATCGAGTGGACTTCTCAGTCCGACTGTTGCCAGCAGCACAGTCCTGGAACGGATGGTTAGAACATCATGCTTAAC
>NZ_LKGW01000092.1:0-226 GCF_001467335.1 Pseudomonas sp. ICMP 10191 | reverse complement strand
GAGGAATGCAGCCGGCCGGTATGCCCAAAGCCTTCGATACCTGTGGACAGAGTCGCACCCCGCAGTCCCATTTCTTTCGCCAAATCAACGATCCAGTCGCCGAGCATCTTTCCCTGATAGCGACGATTCTGTTGAGTAAAGAAAGTCACCAGAAAACCTTTCATGTTCCTCTCCTAAGCGCGTGCTGATTATTTGATAGGACAGAAGCCCGGCAGCCGTCATTGCC
>NZ_LKGW01000091.1:0-230 GCF_001467335.1 Pseudomonas sp. ICMP 10191 | reverse complement strand
GGGGTCGCGGGTTCGAGTCCCGTCCGCTGCGCCATATTTGTACAGATCGGGTTCTCCGGGTCTGCGATTGAAAAGCCCAAGGGTCTTTCGGTCACATGTACAGGAAGCAGCCTACCTAAGGTTTGTTTCAAACAGGTTTACAGCGATACGCAGCGGTAGTTCAGTCGGTTAGAATACCGGCCTGTCACGCCGGGGGTCGCGGGTTCGAGTCCCGTCCGCTGCGCCATATT
>NZ_LKGW01000090.1:0-112810 GCF_001467335.1 Pseudomonas sp. ICMP 10191 | reverse complement strand
AATTCCAGAAACCCTCTTCGCTTACGCGTTGAGGGTTTTTGTTTGTCTGGTGCCTGCAAAAACCAGCGTGAAAACACGTTTTCGTTTCTATGCATCATGCCTTAGCGTGGCTATGATGCGTGCCTTATTGCCAGGCGATTCCAAATGCTGACCTTGTTAAAGCTTCTTGCCGATGGTGCGTTTCATTCCGGACAGGTATTGGGCGATGCCCTCGGCATAAGTCGCAGTGCTGTCTGGAAGCAGCTTCAGCAGCTTGAAGCGGATCTGGGCATAGATGTCCACAAGGTCCGTGGTCGTGGTTATAGACTCGCGACGCCTATTTCTCTTCTAAGTCCTGGCGGTATCGAACAGTCAGGCTTTCCTGCCAACTGGTCTGTTCGCACTTACGATTCCATCGACTCGACCAACGCTGAGGCCGCACGCCTGATCACTCAAGGCGTTCCTCTGCCTGTACTGGTGGTGGCCGAGCAGCAGACTTCCGGAAGAGGGCGACGTGGTCGAAAGTGGGTAAGTCCCTTTGCTGAAAACCTGTATTACAGCCTGGTCCTGCGCATCGATGGCGGGATGCGTCAGCTGGAAGGCCTCAGCTTGTTGGTGGGGCTCGCGGTGATGAATGTCCTGCGTGATATGGGCGTCCAGGGTGCTGGCCTCAAGTGGCCAAACGACGTGCTTGTTGGCAGGCAGAAGATCGCCGGCATTTTGCTCGAGCTGATTGGCGATCCGGCGGACGTTTGTCATGTGATCATCGGGATAGGGGTGAACGTAAACATGCGTTCTTCCAGCGAGGTGGATCAGCTATGGACGTCGATGAGGCTTGAGACAGGCGGCCTGGTTGATCGCAATCAGGTCGCCGCTCGTATAAGCACCCAGCTTGAGGCTCTTATGGCGGTTCATCGCAGGGAGGGCTTTGCAGCATTTCATAAGGAGTGGGAGCGTGGGCACTTGTGGCAGGGGGCTGCGGTCAAGCTGCTCTCGGGGGTGGAGGTCGTGGAGGGGGTAGTGTTGGGGGTCGACTCACTTGGAGCGCTGCGGTTGGAGGTCAATGGTGTGGAAAAAAGCTTTAGTGGTGGTGAGCTGAGCCTGAGGTTGCGAGATGATTCTTGAGCTCGATTGCGGCAACAGCTTCATCAAGTGGCGCATTACCGCTAAAAGCGATGCAGCAGTGGTCAGCGGCGGGGTTGTGGACTCTGACGCAGCCTTGTTGGAGCACCTGCGTAATCTACCTGACACGACGTTCAGCGACTGCCGTCTGGTAAGTGTCCGCAGCGCCGAAGAAACGGCGCGTCTGGTTGCAGTCCTGGCTGGCACGTTCTCGGTTGCCCCCGTCTGCGCAGTGCCTGCCCGCGAGCTGGGAGGGGTGATCAATGGCTATGACGATTTCGAACGTCTCGGCCTGGATCGCTGGCTGGCTTTTGTAGGTGCGTACCATCTTGTCAAACGTGCATGCCTGGTGATTGATCTGGGCACTGCCGTGACATCTGATTTCGTCGACGCCGGCGGCGCGCATCTTGGTGGTTTCATCTGTCCTGGGATGCCCTTGATGCGCAATCAGTTGCGCACCCATACTCGTCGCATCAGGTATGACGACACAGAGGCGGAAAGGGCGTTGGTTCGCCTAGTTCCCGGGCGGGCGACCGCAGAAGCGGTAGAGCGCGGCTGCTCGCTGATGCTTCGGGGGTTTGCAGTGACTCAGGTCGAGATAGCTCGTGGGTATTGGGGGGACGACTTTGCTATTTTTGTGACGGGCGGTGACGCTGCTCTGGTTGCGGATGTGCTGCCAGGAGCCCGAATTGTTCCTGATCTGGTCTTCGTGGGGCTGGCTCTCGCCTGCCCTTTGCGTTGAGGTCTTTATGCGTTGGTTATTTCTTCTGCTGTTGATGCTTAATGCCTTTTATTACATCTGGCATCAGCAGGAGGCTCCGCTCAGGGCCAAGGAGGTCATGCCCTTGTCGTTGCACCGTGCTTCTCAGCAGGATATCCGTCTGCTCAGCGAATCGGATGCTGGCCGGGCGTCCCACGATCCTGACACTAAATGTCTGTACGTTGGTGGCTTTGCCAGGCAAGAGGACGCGCGCCTGGTAGAGCAGCGATTGAACAGCCTGGATATCCAGTCTCAATATCAGTCAGTGCAAACGAGCGGGGCGACCGCCTACTGGCTGAAAATTGCGCCGGAAAGTCGACGCCTTGTCGAAGCAGGCTTGATCAGCCAGCTGAGTCAGGATTTCCCGCAATTAAAAAATCAAATAATGTCGTGCGAGGGCATTGCAACTGCTGATTAGTTTACATAGAATGGCGCCCGCTTCGCAGTGAGGTGAAAGTCTCACGAACGAAGTGGTAGTAGTCAACGCATGTAACCTCAGGTTTTTACTGAGAAAAAGGTTGACAGAAGGGTAGCATGAGTTGAGAATGCTGCCTCGCTTAGGAGGGGTTCCCGAGCGGCCAAAGGGATCAGACTGTAAATCTGACGTCTACGACTTCGAAGGTTCGAATCCTTCCCCCTCCACCAGATTTAGCGCGAGCTGCAAGTTGTGCGGGTATAGTTTAGTGGTAGAACCTCAGCCTTCCAAGCTGATGATGCGGGTTCGATTCCCGCTACCCGCTCCAGGCTTGTGGTTCATGCATAGTGTTTTGCTCTTGTAGCTCAGTTGGTAGAGCACACCCTTGGTAAGGGTGAGGTCAGCGGTTCAAATCCGCTCAAGAGCTCCATTGATAAAGGCAGATATGAAAATATCTGCCTTTGTTTTAGGCGGTTCCGCGCTGCGTGCGCCGTCTAAAGCTTATTCGGAGGGCGTCGCCTGTTTGGTGCTCTCCGAATAAGGTGTTGAAAAACTCTTGTCAGGTCCGCATAATGGTCGGCCTGATTTTGCTTTTAGGTCAGTAGCTCAATTGGCAGAGCGACGGTCTCCAAAACCGTAGGTTGGGGGTTCGATTCCCTCCTGACCTGCCAGATTCCCTAGATGTAATCTGGCTTTCTTTTCACAGGATCTCCGTAGATGAATCCCAAGGCTGAAGCATCAGACTCTCGCTTTGATATGCTGAAGTGGCTCCTGGTAGTCGTTTTGGTTGTCGTGGGTGTTGTCGGTAATCAGTATTATTCTGCTGAGCCGATCCTGTATCGCGTTCTCGCTCTCCTTGTGATTGCCGCAGCCGCTGCATTTGTAGCGCTGCAGACAGGCAAAGGTAAGGCTTTCTTCGTTTTGGCGAAAGAGGCCCGTGCCGAGATCCGTAAAGTCGTATGGCCTACTCGCCAAGAAACCACTCAAACCACGTTGATCGTTGTGGCTGTTGTGCTGGTTATGGCGTTGCTGTTGTGGGGGCTCGATTCCCTGCTCGGCTGGCTTGTTTCCTTGATAGTTGGCTAAGGGTGTCCCGTGGCTAAGCGTTGGTACGTAGTGCATGCTTACTCGGGTTACGAGAAGCATGTCATGCGCTCGTTGATCGAGCGTGTGAAGCTGGCAGGCATGGAAGATGGCTTCGGCGAAATTCTGGTTCCCACTGAAGAAGTGGTTGAAATGCGTAATGGCCAGAAGCGCAAAAGCGAACGCAAGTTCTTCCCAGGTTATGTGCTTGTTCAGATGGACATGAATGAGGGTACTTGGCACTTGGTCAAGGACACCCCGCGTGTCATGGGCTTCATCGGCGGTACCGCTGACAAGCCTGCTCCCATCACTGATAAAGAGGCAGAAGCGATTCTGCGTCGTGTCGCTGATGGTAGCGACAAGCCGAAGCCGAAGACGCTGTTCGAGCCAGGTGAAGTCGTTCGTGTCACCGACGGTCCGTTCGCTGATTTCAATGGCACGGTCGAAGAAGTTAACTACGAAAAGAGCCGGATTCAAGTGGCGGTGCTCATTTTCGGACGCTCTACTCCGGTAGAGCTGGAGTTCAGTCAGGTCGAAAAGGCATAACTGAGCTGGAATCCCATACCCCGCAGCCCAAGGCTGTGGGGTTTTTTCGTCACTGGGATATACGCGTAAGTAACCGGGGAGCCTTTGTTGGCGCTTGAACCCGTAATTGGAGTGCCTCATGGCCAAGAAGATAACCGCATACATCAAGCTGCAAGTGAAAGCCGCTCAGGCTAACCCAAGCCCGCCAGTTGGTCCTGCTCTGGGTCAGCACGGTGTGAACATCATGGAATTCTGCAAAGCGTTCAACGCCCGTACTCAGGGTATTGAGCCAGGCTTGCCGACACCAGTGATCATCACTGTATACAGCGACCGTAGCTTCACTTTCGAAACAAAAAGTACCCCTGCATCGGTTCTGCTGAAGAAAGCTGCAGGCTTGACCAGCGGCTCGGCTCGCCCGAACACCGTTAAAGTTGGCACCGTGACTCGTGCTCAGCTGGAAGATATCGCTAAAGCAAAAAATGCGGATCTGACTGCAGCTGACATGGAAGCGGCCGTGCGTACCATCGCCGGTTCCGCTCGTAGCATGGGCCTTAACGTGGAGGGTGTGTAATGGCTAAGCTGACCAAGCGTCAAAAGGCAATCGCCAGCAAGATCGAAGCTGGTAAATCCTACAACTTCGTAGACGCTGCTGCTCTGCTGACCGAGCTGTCGACTGTCAAGTTCAGTGAGTCTGTAGACGTTGCTGTTAACCTGGGTGTTGATCCTCGTAAATCCGACCAGGTTGTACGTAGCGCTACTGTACTGCCACACGGTACCGGTAAGACTGTACGCGTTGCAGTTTTCACCCAGGGTCCTGCTGCTGAAGCTGCTCTGGCTGCCGGTGCTGACCGCGTTGGTATGGACGATCTGGCCGCTGAAATGAAAGCTGGCGACCTGAACTATGACGTCGTTATCGCTTCCCCTGACGCAATGCGCGTTGTGGGTCAGCTGGGTCAGGTTCTCGGTCCTCGCGGTCTGATGCCAAACCCGAAAGTCGGCACTGTTACTCCTGACGTTGCTAACGCCGTCAAGAACGCCAAGGCTGGTCAGGTTCGTTATCGTACCGACAAAAACGGCATCATCCACACTTCCGTTGGCAAGGTCGGTTTCGACGCTGTCAAGCTGAAGGAAAACGTTGAAGCCCTGATCGCTGATCTGAAGCGTATCAAGCCTGCTTCTTCGAAAGGTATTTACGTCAAGCGCATCACCCTGAGCACCACTATGGGCCCAGGCCTGGTCATCGACCAGGGTTCGTTGGAAGCGTAAGACAAAATGGTACGGTGATTGATGCCGTACCGTTTGAAAGATTGGGGTCCCTGCCTGGCGGGGGCTATCCAAGACCGTAGGCGACGCAAGTCTTAAACCACAAGCCTACGCAGATGGTGCTCCCGGTTCCTTACCGAATCAGACACCAAAACGACATCTGGCTTCGGTCGGATGAAACGGTAACAAGCAGGAGTTAAACCCGTGGCAATTAAACTCGAAGACAAGAAGGCCATCGTCGCTGAAGTCAACGAGGCTGCCAAAGCTGGTCTGTCCGCTGTCGTGGCTGATGCCCGTGGCGTGACGGTTGGCGCAATGACCGGACTCCGTAAAGAGGCTCGTGAAGCTGGCGTTTACGTACGTGTTGTACGTAACACCCTGCTCAAGCGCGCTGTTGCTGACACTGAATTCAGTGTCCTCAACGACGTGTTCACTGGCCCGACCTTGATCGCGTTCTCCAATGAACATCCTGGCGCTGCTGCCCGTTTGTTCAAGGAATTCGCTAAAGGTCAGGACAAGTTCGAGATCAAGGCAGCTGCGTTCGAGGGCAAGTTCCTCGCAGCTAATCAGATCGATGTACTGGCAAGCCTGCCGACCCGTGACGAAGCAATTTCTCAGCTGATGAGCGTGATTCAAGGCGCTACCAGCAAGTTGGCTCGTACTCTGGCGGCTGTTCGCGACCAAAAAGAAGCAGCTGCAGCCTAAGGCTGAGTCAGATCTTTTCGCGTATTTTTGTTTATTTTGATGGTCGCGTAGGCCGTCCCCCAATTCAGGAAATTGAGTCATGTCCATCTCTCAAGACGATATCCTTAACGCCGTAGCTGAAATGTCCGTTCTGCAGGTTGTAGAGCTGATCAAGGCTTTCGAAGAGAAGTTCGGCGTTACTGCTGCTGCTGGCTCTGCTGGTCCTGCTGCTGCAGCTGCTGTTGTTGAAGAACAAACTGAATTCAACGTCATGCTGCTGGAAGCTGGCGAGAAGAAAGTAAACGTGATCAAGGCAGTTCGTGAACTGACCGGTCTGGGCCTGAAAGAAGCCAAGGCTGTAGTTGACGGCGCTCCTGCCCAGGTTCTGGAAGCAGTGTCGAAAGACGCAGCTGACAAAGCAAAAGCTACCCTGGAAGAAGCAGGCGCTAAAGTCGAGCTGAAATAAGCATCGATTTTGAGTGTCCAGCCCACGCGTTTAGCGAAAGGCTGATGGCTGGTGGCTTTTGCCACCGGCCTTTTTCCGTTATAGACGATTGGCGCTGTCAACGTCTGTAACGTGTGGCATCCACCGATGGCGGTGGCGCAAACCAAGGGGTTTGCAAGATTTTCTGGCTGCTTCCGTCGGGAGGGAGCCAAACAAGCAGGTGACCAAGCTGGGGAACGCTGATGGCTTACTCATATACTGAGAAAAAACGTATCCGCAAGGACTTTAGCAAGTTGCCGGACGTAATGGATGTGCCGTATCTCTTGGCCATCCAGCTGGATTCGTATCGCGAATTCCTGCAGGCGGGAGCGACCAAAGATCAGTTCCGCGACGTCGGTCTGCATGCAGCCTTCAAATCCGTTTTCCCGATCATCAGCTACTCCGGCAATGCTGCGCTGGAGTATGTAGGTTATCGCTTGGGCGAACCGGCATTTGATGTCAAGGAATGCGTGCTGCGCGGTGTGACTTACGCAGTACCTCTGCGAGTCAAGGTCCGTCTGATCATTTTCGACAAAGAATCGTCGAACAAAGCGATCAAGGACATCAAAGAGCAAGAAGTCTACATGGGTGAAATCCCCCTGATGACTGAGAACGGTACCTTTGTAATCAATGGCACCGAGCGCGTTATCGTGTCTCAGCTTCACCGTTCGCCTGGCGTATTCTTCGACCACGACCGTGGCAAGACGCACAGCTCCGGCAAGCTGCTGTACTCCGCTCGTATCATTCCTTACCGCGGTTCGTGGCTGGACTTCGAGTTCGATCCGAAAGACTGCGTATTCGTCCGTATCGACCGTCGTCGCAAGCTGCCTGCGTCCGTACTTCTGCGCGCTCTGGGTTACACCACCGAGCAAGTGCTTGATGCTTTCTACACCACCAACGTATTCCATGTGCGCGGCGAAAACCTGAGCCTGGAACTGGTGCCTCAGCGCCTGCGTGGTGAAATTGCCGTTCTGGATATCCTGGACGACAAGGGCAAGGTCATTGTCGAGCAGGGTCGTCGTATCACTGCCCGTCACATCAACCAGCTGGAAAAGGCCGGGATCAAAGAGCTGGAAGTGCCTCTGGACTACGTCCTGGGTCGCACTACAGCCAAGGTCATCGTGCATCCGGCAACCGGTGAGATCATTGCCGAGTGCAACACCGAGCTGAACACTGAAATCCTGGCCAAGATCGCCAAGGCTCAGGTTGTTCGCATCGAAACGTTGTACACCAACGACATCGACTGCGGTCCGTTCGTCTCCGACACACTGAAGATCGACTCCACCAGCAACCAACTGGAAGCGCTGGTCGAGATCTATCGAATGATGCGTCCTGGCGAGCCGCCAACCAAGGATGCCGCTGAAACACTGTTCAACAACCTGTTCTTCAGTCCTGAGCGTTACGACCTGTCTGCTGTAGGCCGGATGAAGTTCAACCGTCGTATCGGTCGTACCGAAATCGAAGGCTCGGGCGTGCTGTGTAAGGAAGACATCGTAGCGGTCCTCAAGACCCTCGTTGATATCCGTAACGGCAAAGGCATCGTCGATGACATCGACCACCTCGGTAACCGTCGCGTTCGTTGCGTTGGCGAGATGGCCGAGAACCAGTTCCGTGTAGGTCTGGTCCGTGTCGAGCGCGCTGTCAAAGAACGTCTGTCCATGGCAGAAAGCGAAGGCTTGATGCCTCAGGACCTGATCAACGCCAAACCTGTTGCGGCGGCGGTCAAAGAGTTCTTCGGTTCCAGCCAGCTGTCCCAGTTCATGGACCAGAACAACCCGCTGTCCGAGATCACGCACAAGCGTCGTGTTTCCGCGCTCGGCCCTGGCGGTCTGACGCGTGAGCGTGCCGGCTTTGAAGTTCGAGACGTTCACCCGACTCACTACGGCCGTGTGTGCCCGATCGAGACGCCTGAAGGTCCGAACATCGGTCTGATCAACTCCCTGGCGGCCTATGCCCGCACCAACCAGTACGGCTTCCTCGAGAGTCCGTACCGTGTGGTCAAGGAAGGTCTGGTCACCGAAGAGATCGTCTTCCTTTCGGCGATCGAAGAAGCGGACCACGTCATTGCTCAGGCTTCGGCCGCAATGAACGACAAGCAAGAGCTGATCGACGAGCTGGTTGCTGTGCGTCACTTGAACGAATTCACCGTCAAGGCGCCAGCCGATGTCACCCTCATGGACGTTTCGCCCAAGCAGGTTGTCTCGGTAGCTGCATCGCTGATTCCGTTCCTCGAGCACGATGACGCCAACCGTGCGTTGATGGGTTCGAACATGCAGCGTCAGGCTGTTCCTACTCTGCGTGCCGACAAGCCGCTGGTAGGTACTGGCATGGAGCGCAACGTTGCTCGCGACTCCGGCGTTTGCGTCGTGGCTCGTCGTGGTGGTGTGATCGACTCGGTTGACGCCAGCCGTATCGTTGTTCGCGTTGCCGATGATGAAGTTGAAACAGGTGAGGCGGGTGTAGACATCTACAACCTGACCAAATACACCCGCTCCAACCAGAACACCTGCATCAACCAGCGTCCGCTGGTCAGCAAGGGTGACCGTGTTCAGCGTAGCGACATCATGGCCGACGGCCCGTCCACCGATATGGGTGAACTGGCGCTGGGTCAGAACATGCGCATCGCGTTCATGGCCTGGAATGGTTTCAACTTCGAAGACTCCATCTGTCTTTCTGAGCGTGTTGTTCAGGAAGACCGCTTCACCACGATCCACATTCAGGAACTGACCTGTGTGGCACGTGACACCAAGCTTGGGCCAGAGGAAATCACAGCTGACATCCCTAACGTGGGTGAAGCTGCTCTGAACAAGCTGGACGAAGCGGGTATCGTTTATGTAGGTGCCGAAGTCGGCGCCGGCGACATCCTGGTCGGTAAGGTCACTCCGAAAGGCGAGACCCAGCTGACTCCGGAAGAAAAACTGTTGCGCGCGATCTTCGGTGAGAAAGCCAGCGACGTTAAAGACACCTCCCTGCGTGTACCAACCGGTACCAAAGGTACTGTCATTGACGTTCAGGTCTTCACCCGTGATGGTGTCGAGCGTGATGCGCGTGCCCTGTCCATCGAGAAGTCGCAACTCGACGAGATCCGCAAGGATCTGAACGAAGAGTTCCGTATTGTCGAAGGCGCTACTTTCGAACGTCTGCGCTCTGCGCTGGTGGGTCGTGTAGCTGAAGGCGGCGCTGGCCTCAAAAAGGGCCAGGAGATCACCAACGAAGTGCTCGACGGTCTTGAGCATGGTCAGTGGTTCAAGCTGCGCATGGCTGAAGATGCTCTCAACGAGCAGCTCGAAAAGGCTCAGGCTTACATCGTTGATCGTCGTCGTCTTCTGGATGACAAGTTCGAAGACAAGAAACGCAAACTGCAGCAGGGCGATGACCTGGCTCCAGGCGTTCTGAAAATCGTCAAGGTCTACCTGGCAATCCGTCGCCGCATCCAGCCGGGCGACAAGATGGCCGGTCGTCACGGTAACAAGGGTGTGGTCTCTGTGATCATGCCGGTTGAAGACATGCCGCACGATGCCAATGGCACGCCGGTCGATATCGTCCTCAACCCGCTGGGCGTACCTTCGCGTATGAACGTTGGTCAGATTCTCGAAACCCACCTGGGCCTGGCGGCCAAAGGTCTGGGCGAGAAGATCAACCGCATGCTCGAAGAGCAGCGTAAAGTTGCTGAGCTGCGCAAGTTCCTCAACGAGATCTATAACGAAATCGGCGGTCGTCAGGAGTCTCTGGAAGACCTCTCCGACAACGAGATTCTGGACCTCGCGAAGAACCTGCGTAACGGCGTACCGATGGCTACCCCGGTTTTCGACGGTGCCAAGGAAAGCGAAATCAAGGCAATGCTCAAGCTGGCAGATATGCCGGAAAGCGGCCAGATGCAGCTGTTCGACGGTCGTACCGGCAACAAGTTTGAACGTGCTGTAACGGTTGGCTACATGTACATGCTGAAGCTGAACCACTTGGTGGACGACAAGATGCACGCGCGTTCCACTGGTTCGTACAGCCTGGTCACCCAGCAGCCGCTGGGTGGTAAGGCACAGTTCGGTGGTCAGCGTTTCGGGGAGATGGAAGTGTGGGCGCTGGAAGCATACGGCGCGGCGTACACTCTGCAGGAAATGCTCACAGTGAAGTCGGACGATGTGAACGGTCGTACCAAGATGTACAAAAACATCGTGGACGGCGATCACCGTATGGAGCCGGGCATGCCCGAGTCTTTCAACGTGTTGATCAAAGAAATCCGTTCGCTCGGTATCGATATCGATCTGGAAACCGAATAACACGTGACGCGAATCGGGGGCAGGGCGGTATTGCCTGCTCCCTGCTCCGCCAGGAGGAAAAGCCTTGAAAGACCTACTGAATTTGCTGAAAAACCAGGGTCAAGTCGAAGAGTTCGACGCAATCCGTATCGGACTTGCATCGCCTGAGATGATCCGCTCTTGGTCGTTCGGTGAAGTTAAAAAGCCGGAAACCATCAACTACCGTACGTTCAAGCCTGAGCGTGACGGTCTGTTCTGCGCCAAGATCTTTGGCCCGGTAAAAGATTACGAGTGCCTGTGCGGTAAGTACAAGCGCCTGAAGCACCGTGGTGTCATCTGCGAAAAATGCGGTGTTGAAGTAGCACTGGCCAAGGTTCGTCGCGAGCGCATGGCTCACATCGAGCTGGCTTCGCCGGTTGCTCACATCTGGTTCCTGAAATCGCTGCCGTCCCGTATCGGTTTGCTGATGGACATGACCCTGCGTGATATCGAACGTGTTCTCTACTTCGAGAGCTATGTCGTTATCGATCCAGGCATGACTACCCTTGAAAAAGGTCAGCTGCTGAACGACGAGCAGTACTTCGAAGCGCTTGAAGAGTTCGGTGACGACTTCGATGCCCGCATGGGTGCCGAGGCTGTCCGCGAGCTGCTGCACGCTATTGACCTGGAGCACGAAATTGGCCGCCTGCGCGAAGAAATTCCGCAAACCAATTCCGAAACCAAAATCAAGAAGCTGTCCAAGCGTCTGAAATTGATGGAAGCCTTCCAGGGTTCCGGCAACCTCCCTGAGTGGATGGTGCTGACCGTTCTGCCGGTTCTGCCGCCAGATCTGCGTCCTCTGGTTCCGCTTGACGGTGGCCGTTTCGCGACGTCCGACCTCAACGACCTGTATCGTCGAGTGATCAACCGTAACAACCGTCTGAAGCGCCTGCTGGATCTGTCCGCTCCCGATATCATCGTGCGCAACGAAAAGCGCATGCTGCAGGAAGCGGTCGATGCACTGCTCGACAACGGCCGTCGCGGTCGTGCGATCACAGGTTCCAACAAGCGTCCTCTGAAATCCCTGGCTGACATGATCAAGGGTAAACAGGGTCGTTTCCGTCAGAACTTGCTCGGTAAGCGTGTTGACTACTCGGGTCGTTCGGTAATTACCGTAGGTCCGACCCTGCGTCTGCACCAGTGCGGTCTGCCGAAGAAGATGGCTCTCGAGCTGTTCAAGCCGTTCATTTTCGGCAAGCTGGAAATGCGTGGCCTGGCCACGACCATCAAAGCTGCCAAGAAGATGGTCGAGCGCGAGCTGCCAGAGGTCTGGGACGTTCTCGCTGAAGTGATTCGCGAACACCCGGTGCTTCTGAACCGTGCGCCAACGCTTCACCGTCTGGGCATCCAGGCGTTTGAACCGGTATTGATCGAAGGTAAGGCTATTCAGCTGCACCCGCTGGTCTGTGCTGCGTACAACGCCGACTTCGACGGTGACCAGATGGCCGTTCACGTGCCTCTGACGCTGGAAGCTCAGCTCGAAGCCCGTGCACTGATGATGTCGACCAACAACATTCTGTCGCCAGCCAACGGTGAGCCAATCATCGTTCCTTCGCAGGACGTTGTACTGGGTCTGTACTACATGACCCGCGAAGCGATTAACGCCAAGGGCGAAGGTCGTGTATTTGCGGATCTGCAGGAAGTCGACCGCGTATTCCGCGCCGGCGAAGCGGCTCTGCACGCCAAGGTCAAGGTTCGTATCCACGAAACGGTCAACGACCGTGATGGTGGCAGCGTCAAGAACACCCGTATCGTCGACACCACTGTCGGCCGTGCGCTGCTGTTCCAGGTGGTTCCGGCCGGCCTGTCCTACGACGTTGTCAACCAGCCGATGAAGAAGAAGGCGATCTCCAAGCTGATCAACCAGTGCTATCGCGTGGTTGGCCTGAAAGAGACCGTTATCTTCGCTGACCAGTTGATGTACACCGGTTTTGCCTACTCGACCATTTCGGGTGTTTCCATCGGCGTTAACGACTTCGTTATCCCTGATGAAAAAGCTCGCATCATCGACGCGGCTACCGAAGAAGTTAAAGAGATCGAAAGTCAGTACGCCTCCGGCCTGGTAACCCAGGGCGAGAAGTACAACAAGGTAATCGACCTTTGGTCCAAGGCGAACGACGAAGTCTCGAAAGCGATGATGTCGAACCTGTCCAAAGAGCGTGTTATCGACCGTCACGGCGTCGAAGTTGATCAGGAATCCTTCAACTCGATGTACATGATGGCTGACTCCGGGGCGCGTGGTTCTGCTGCCCAGATCCGTCAGCTGGCCGGTATGCGTGGTCTGATGGCCAAGCCTGACGGCTCCATCATTGAAACGCCGATCACTGCGAACTTCCGTGAAGGTTTGAGCGTACTTCAGTACTTCATCTCTACTCACGGTGCTCGTAAGGGTCTTGCGGATACCGCACTGAAAACCGCTAACTCCGGTTATCTGACACGCCGTCTGGTAGACGTCGCTCAGGATCTGGTGGTTACCGAGGTTGACTGCGGTACCGAGCACGGTCTGCTGATGACACCGCACATTGAAGGCGGTGACGTTGTGGAGCCGCTGGGTGAGCGCGTACTGGGTCGAGTCATCGCCCGTGACGTATTCAAGCCGGGCACAGAAGATGTCATCGTGCCTGCTGGCACGCTGGTAGACGAGAAGTGGGTCGAGTTCATCGAGCTGAACAGCATCGACGAAGTCATCGTTCGTTCGCCAATCAGCTGCGAAACCCGCTACGGCATCTGCGCCAAGTGCTACGGTCGCGACCTGGCACGCGGTCATCAGGTCAACATCGGTGAAGCTGTCGGCGTAATCGCTGCACAGTCGATCGGTGAGCCGGGTACCCAGCTGACAATGCGTACGTTCCACATCGGTGGTGCGGCAAGCCGGACCTCGGCAGCCGACAGCGTTCAGGTGAAGAATGGCGGTACTGTCCGTCTGCACAACCTGAAGCACGTCGAGCGTGTTGACGGTCACCTGGTTGCGGTATCCCGCTCCGGTGAGCTGGCAATCGCAGATGACTTCGGTCGCGAGCGTGAGCGTTACAAGCTGCCATACGGTGCAGTGATTTCGGTGAAGGAAGGCGACAAGGTCGACGCTGGCTCTATCGTGGCCAAGTGGGATCCGCACACTCACCCAATCGTCACCGAGATGAAAGGTACTGTTACCTACGTAGGCATGGAAGAAGGCATCACGATCAAGCGTCAGACAGACGAATTGACCGGTATGACCAACATTGAAGTGCTCGACGCCAAAGACCGCCCGGCTGCCGGCAAGGACATACGTCCTGCTGTGAAGATGGTCGGTCTGGATGGCAAGGATCTGCTGCTGCCTGGTACTGACGTACCGGCCCAGTACTTCCTGCCGGCCAACGCCCTTGTTGGTGTTGCTGACGGTGCGCAGATCGCGATCGGTGATGTTATCGCTCGTATTCCGCAGGAAACTTCGAAGACTCGTGACATCACCGGTGGTCTGCCGCGTGTTGCCGACCTGTTCGAAGCGCGTCGTCCGAAAGAGGCGTCGATCCTTGCAGAAGTCAGCGGTACCATCGCATTCGGTAAAGAGACCAAGGGCAAGCGCCGTCTGGTCATTACCCCGAACGACGGTAGCGATCCGTACGAGGAACTGATTCCGAAGTGGCGTCACCTGAACGTCTTCGAAGGCGAGCAAGTGAACCGCGGCGAAGTTATCTCCGACGGCCCGAGCGATCCACACGACATCCTGCGTCTGCTGGGTGTGAGTGCGCTGGCCAAGTACATCGTCAACGAGATTCAGGACGTATACCGTCTGCAAGGCGTGAAGATCAACGACAAGCACATTGAGACGATTCTGCGTCAGATGCTGCGCAAGGTTGAGATTGCCGAGTCTGGCGATTCCAGTTTCATCAAGGGCGACCAGATGGAATTGACTCACGTACTGGTAGAAAACGAGCGTTTGAGCACGGAAGACAAGTTTGTTTCCAAGTTCACTCGCGTGTTGCTGGGTATCACCAAGGCATCGCTGTCCACCGAGTCGTTCATCTCCGCGGCCTCCTTCCAGGAGACAACCCGCGTACTGACCGAAGCGGCTGTGACCGGCAAGCGCGATTACCTGCGCGGCCTGAAGGAAAACGTGGTCGTGGGTCGTCTGATCCCGGCCGGTACTGGTCTGGCTTATCACAGCGAGCGCAAGCGTCGTCGTGAAATGGACAAACCGACCCGTGTCAGCGCGAGCGAAGTAGAAGCAGCTCTGACGGAAGCGTTGAACTCCAGCGGTAATTGAGACCAGAGCCTCGGCATTTTTCACCTGGCAGACAGCACCTTTCGTGCTGCCTCGCCCGGTGAGGACGTCGGGGCTTTGTCTTGACTGGGGGCGGGATCCTCTTTAGACTCTTGTACCCCTAAATTTGGCGGGGCCTGTGCCCTGTCATTTGCTTTTCTTGTAAGACAATAGCGTCGCAAGACAACAGTGGAGCTAGTAGATGGCAACTATCAACCAGCTGGTACGTCAGCCGCGTAAGCGTATCGTCGAGAAATCCGACGTACCTGCGCTGCAGAACTGCCCGCAACGTCGCGGTGTGTGCACTCGTGTGTATACCACCACGCCGAAAAAACCTAACTCGGCATTGCGTAAAGTCTGCCGTGTGCGCCTGACCAACGGTTTCGAGGTTTCCTCGTACATCGGTGGTGAAGGTCACAACCTGCAAGAGCACAGCGTGGTACTGATCCGTGGCGGTCGTGTAAAAGACTTGCCAGGTGTTCGTTATCACACCGTTCGTGGTTCTTTGGATACTTCCGGCGTTAAAGGTCGTAACCAGGGTCGCTCGAAATACGGTACCAAGAAGCCTAAGTAGTTTTTGGCTTCTGTTTGAAATTGCAGATTTCTATTTTTCTGAGTCGATAAGAGTAAGGTCGGGCGCATCCCTCGCAGGATGGTGGTCCCGAGCTAACCTGAAGACCGTTTGAGGGCTTATCCATGCCAAGAAGACGCGTAGCAGCCAAGCGCGAAGTGCTTGACGATCCAAAATACGGCAGCCAGATTCTGGCCAAGTTCATGAACCACGTAATGGAAAGCGGCAAGAAAGCCGTTGCCGAGCGTATCGTTTATGGCGCGCTGGAAAAGGTTAAAGAACGTAAGAACAGCGACCCCCTGGAAATCTTCGAGAAAGCTCTCGACGCCATCGCTCCGCTGGTCGAAGTAAAGTCGCGCCGTGTAGGCGGTGCTACTTACCAGGTTCCTGTCGAAGTTCGTCCGTCCCGTCGTAATGCTCTGGCAATGCGTTGGCTGGTAGACTTCGCGCGCAAGCGCGGTGAGAAGTCAATGGCGCTGCGTTTGGCTGGCGAACTGCTGGACGCCGCCGAAGGTAAAGGTGCTGCGGTCAAGAAGCGTGAAGACGTGCACCGTATGGCTGAGGCCAACAAGGCTTTCTCGCACTACCGCTTCTAATTTCAGCGTCACTAATTTTGCGAGGGCTTTATGGCTCGTACTACTCCGATTGGCCGCTACCGTAACATTGGTATCGTTGCTCACGTGGATGCTGGTAAAACCACCACCACCGAGCGCGTCCTTTTTTACACCGGCAAAAGCCACAAAATGGGCGAGGTGCATGACGGCGCCGCGACCACGGACTGGATGGTTCAGGAGCAGGAGCGTGGTATTACCATTACTTCTGCTGCTATTACTGCCTTCTGGCAGGGTTCCGAGAAGCAACACAAAGACCAATACCGTTTCAATGTTATTGACACCCCGGGCCACGTTGACTTCACCATTGAAGTTGAGCGTTCCCTGCGTGTACTCGACGGCGCGGTCGTTGTGTTCTGTGGTACTTCCGGCGTAGAGCCGCAGTCCGAAACCGTATGGCGTCAAGCCAACAAGTACGGTGTTCCACGTATCGTTTACGTGAACAAGATGGACCGTGCAGGTGCGAACTTTCTGCGCGTAATCGCTCAGATCAAGCAGCGCCTGGGTCACACCCCGGTGCCGATCCAGCTGGCCATTGGCGCCGAAGACAACTTCCAGGGTCAGATCGATCTGATGTCCATGGAAGCTGTTTACTGGAACGATGCCGACAAGGGTATGGTTCCACGTCGTGAGCCTATTCCTGCTGAACTGCAGGAACTGGCTGACGAATGGCGCAGCAACATGGTCGAGGCTGCGGCCGAAGCCAGCGAAGAGCTGATGAACAAGTACCTCGAAGGTGAAGAACTCTCCAACGAGGAAATCAAGGCCGCTCTGCGTCAGCGTACTATCGCTGGCGAGATCGTTCTTGCTGTTTGCGGTTCTTCCTTCAAGAACAAGGGCGTTCCCCTGGTTCTCGACGCCGTGATCGACTACCTGCCGGCTCCGACCGACATTCCAGCTATCAAGGGTTCCGATCCTGATAACGAAGAAGTCCTGATGGAGCGTCATGCAGACGACAACGAGCCGTTCTCGGCTCTGGCGTTCAAGATCGCTACCGACCCATTCGTGGGTACCTTGACTTTCGTCCGCGTTTACTCGGGCGTGTTGGCATCCGGCGACGGCGTGATCAACTCGGTCAAGGGCAAGAAAGAGCGTGTGGGTCGTATGGTGCAGATGCACGCAAACGCCCGCGAAGAGATCAAGGAAGTGCGCGCTGGTGACATCGCGGCCTTGATCGGCATGAAGGACGTCACCACTGGTGAGACCTTGTGCAACGCTGACAAGCCAATCATCCTGGTTCGCATGGACTTCCCGGAGCCGGTTATTTCGGTTGCCGTTGAGCCTAAAACCAAGGATGACCAGGAAAAAATGGGTATCGCACTGGGCAAGCTTGCTCAGGAAGACCCGTCTTTCCGCGTCAAGACTGATGAAGAGACTGGTCAAACGATCATCTCTGGCATGGGCGAGCTGCACCTGGACATCCTGGTTGACCGGATGCGCCGTGAGTTCAACGTCGAAGCCAACATCGGCAAGCCTCAGGTTTCCTATCGTGAGCGCATCACGAAGAATTGTGAAATCGAAGGCAAGTTCGTTCGTCAATCCGGCGGTCGTGGCCAGTTCGGTCACTGCTGGATCCGTTTTGCACCTGCTGACGAAGGTCAGGAAGGTCTGCAATTCGTAAACGAAGTGGTAGGTGGTGTTGTTCCCAAGGAATACATCCCGGCTATCCAGAAGGGTATCGAAGAGCAGATGAAGAACGGCGTTGTTGCCGGCTATCCGCTGATCGGCCTGAAGGCTACCGTGTTTGATGGTTCCTACCATGACGTCGACTCGAACGAGATGGCGTTTAAGGTGGCTGCCTCCATGGCGACCAAGCAACTGGCCCAGAAGGGCGGTGGTGAGTTGCTTGAGCCGATCATGGCGGTAGAGGTTGTTACGCCTGAAGACTATATGGGTGACGTGATGGGCGACCTTAACCGCCGTCGCGGCATGATTCTGGGTATGGAAGATACGGTTTCCGGCAAGGTAATTCGTGCCGAGGTTCCGTTGGGTGAGATGTTCGGTTATGCGACCGACGTTCGCTCCATGTCTCAGGGTCGCGCAAGCTACTCTATGGAATTCAAAAAATACAATACAGCTCCGTCGCACATCGTCGAAACTGTAACCAAAAAACAAGGCTGATTCAGCGCCTTTAGGCTAGGAGTTATTTGTCGTGGCTAAAGAAAAATTTGATCGTTCCCTCCCGCACGTCAACGTTGGCACCATTGGTCACGTTGACCACGGTAAAACCACGCTGACCGCTGCTCTGACTCGCGTCTGCTCCGAAGTTTTCGGTTCGGCTGCTGTTGAATTCGACAAGATCGACAGCGCACCGGAAGAGAAAGCTCGTGGTATTACCATTAATACCGCGCACGTTGAATACAAATCGTTGATCCGTCACTACGCTCACGTTGACTGCCCAGGTCACGCTGACTACGTGAAGAACATGATCACCGGTGCTGCCCAGATGGACGGCGCGATTCTGGTTTGTTCGGCCGCTGATGGTCCGATGCCACAAACCCGTGAGCACATCCTGCTGTCCCGTCAGGTTGGCGTTCCGTACATCGTGGTTTTCCTGAACAAGGCTGACCTGGTAGACGACGCTGAGCTGCTGGAACTGGTTGAGATGGAAGTGCGCGATCTGCTGAGCACTTACGACTTCCCAGGCGACGACACTCCGATCATCATCGGTTCTGCTCGTATGGCTCTGGAAGGTAAAGACGACAACGAAATGGGCACCACTGCCGTTCGTAAACTGGTTGAAACACTGGACTCCTACATTCCAGAACCAGTTCGTCTGACCGACAAGCCGTTCCTGATGCCAATCGAAGACGTGTTCTCGATCTCCGGTCGCGGTACTGTTGTGACTGGTCGTATTGAGCGCGGTATCGTCAAGGTTCAGGATCCACTGGAAATCGTTGGTCTGCGTGACACTACCGTCACCACCTGCACCGGTGTTGAAATGTTCCGTAAGCTGCTCGACGAAGGTCGTGCTGGCGAGAACTGCGGCGTTCTGCTGCGTGGTACCAAACGTGACGACGTTGAGCGTGGCCAGGTTCTGGTCAAGCCAGGCACCGTCAAGCCGCACACTCAGTTCGAAGCTGAAATCTACGTTCTGAGCAAAGAAGAAGGCGGTCGTCACACTCCGTTCTTCAAAGGCTACCGTCCACAGTTCTACTTCCGTACTACCGACGTAACTGGTAGCTGCGAACTGCCGGAAGGCGTAGAAATGGTTATGCCAGGTGATAACGTTAAAGTTTCCGTTACCCTGATCAAGCCAATCGCAATGGAAGATGGTCTGCGTTTCGCAATCCGTGAAGGCGGTCGTACCGTCGGCGCTGGCGTCGTGGCCAAAATCATCGCGTNCCGCAACGCGGGGGCTTTTTTATTGGGTTGACACCTAGTGAGGTCGTCTATAGAATTGCGCCTCCTTTTAACGGGCGTATTGCGCTCGGTGGGAACAGCAATCTGGAGTCTGAATCCAATGCAAAACCAGCAAATCCGTATCAGGTTGAAGGCTTTTGACCATCGCCTGATCGACCAATCAACCCAGGAAATCGTGGAAACCGCGAAACGTACTGGTGCACAGGTGCGTGGTCCGATTCCACTGCCGACTCGTAAAGAGCGGTTCACCGTTCTGGTTTCTCCGCACGTCAACAAAGACGCGCGCGACCAGTATGAGATCCGTACTCACAAGCGTGTTCTGGACATTGTTCAGCCAACGGAAAAAACCGTTGATGCGCTTATGAAGCTTGATCTTGCGGCCGGTGTGGAAGTTCAGATCAGCCTCGGCTAAGACTTGGGTCTTAGTCGTGTAACGCTCTGAAATGGGCGGCCATAGCGGGTGAAAGCCCCGTACACTCATGAGGTTTACAACATGACTATTGGTGTAGTCGGTCGTAAATGCGGTATGACCCGTATTTTCACCGAAGAAGGTGTCTCCATTCCGGTCACGGTCATTGAGATCGAGCCGAATCGCGTCACTCAGTTCAAAACCGAAGAAACCGATGGCTATCGTGCAGTGCAAGTCACTGTCGGCGAGCGTCGCGCTTCGCGTGTTACAGCCGCTCAGGCTGGCCACTTCGCTAAGGCGAACGTTGCCGCCGGTCGTACCGTCATGGAATTCCGTCTTGAAGAAGGCGACTACCAGGCTGGCGATCAGATCAACGCTGAAATCTTCGCCGCTGGTCAACTGGTTGATGTAACCGGTCAGTCCAAGGGTAAAGGCTTCCAGGGTACGATCAAGCGTTGGAATTTCCGTGGTCAAGACAATACCCACGGTAACTCCGTCTCCCACCGCGTCCCAGGCTCTATCGGCCAGTGCCAGACTCCTGGTCGTGTATTCAAGGGCAAAAAAATGTCCGGTCATATGGGCGCTGAGCGCGTGACCGTGCAGTCCCTGGAAGTAGTGCGCGTGGACGCTGAACGCAATCTGTTGTTGGTCAAGGGTGCTGTTCCTGGCGCTACTGGCGGCAACCTGGTTGTACGTCCGGCAGCCAAGGCTCGCGGTTAAGGGGAAGCTGACATGCAATTAAATGTAAATGACGCTCAGGCAATCGAAGTTTCCGAACTGACATTTGGCGGCGAATTCAACGAGACGCTGGTTCACCAGGCAGTCGTGGCCTACATGGCTGGCGGTCGTCAGGGTAGCAAGCAGCAGAAGACCCGTTCCGACGTTCGTGGTGGCGGTAAGCGCCCTTGGCGTCAGAAAGGTACTGGCCGTGCTCGTGCCGGTACTATCCGTAGCCCAATCTGGCGTGGCGGCGGTACCACTTTCGCGGCTCGTCCTCAGGATCACACTCAGAAGCTCAACAAGAAGATGTATCGCGCTGCTCTGCGCTCCATCCTTGCTGAACTGGTTCGTACTGATCGTTTGGTCGTGGTTCAGGACTTCGCTGTTGAAGCACCGAAAACCAAAGATTTGCTGAACAAGCTGACTGGCATGGGCCTGACTGACGTCCTGATCGTGTCTGACGCTGTTGACCAGAATCTGTACCTGGCTGCTCGTAACCTGCCGCACGTTGATGTACGTGACGTTCAAGGTTCCGATCCAGTTAGTCTGATCGCATACGACAAAGTGTTGATCACTGTGTCGGCCGTGAAGAAATTCGAGGAGCTGCTGGGATGAACCAGGAACGCGTATTTAAAGTTCTGCTTGGCCCGCACGTTTCCGAGAAGGCTACGGTTCTTGCAGACAAAAAAGGTCAGTTCGTTTTCAAGGTTGCTACTGACGCAACCAAGCTGGAAATCAAGAAGGCCGTCGAAAGCCTGTTCAGCGTGAAAGTAGAGCGTGTTACTACCCTGAATGTTCTGGGTAAGAGCAAGCGCACTGCTCGCGGTCTGGGCAAGCGTAATGACTGGAAGAAGGCAGTTATCTCCCTTCAGCCAGGCCAAGATCTCGATTTCAGCAGCAGTGCTGAGTAAGGAAGGGGTGCATCATGGCAATCGTTAAATGCAAACCGACTTCCCCTGGCCGCCGTTTTGTGGTCAAGGTGGTCAACCAGGAGCTGCATAAAGGCGCTCCTCACGCACCGCTGCTCGAGAAAAAATCGAAGTCTGGTGGTCGTAACAACAATGGTCGTATTACTACCCGTCATATCGGTGGTGGCCATAAGCAGCATTATCGTCTGGTCGACTTCCGTCGCAACGACAAGGATGGCATCGCTGCCACCGTCGAGCGTATCGAATACGATCCAAACCGTACTGCTCACATTGCTCTGCTGCTTTACGCAGACGGCGAGCGCCGCTACATCATCGCCCCTAAAGGCGTGAGTGCTGGCGACCAGCTGATTGCAGGTGCTCTGGCACCAATCAAGCCGGGCAACGCTCTTCAACTGCGCAACATTCCAGTTGGTAGCACCGTACACGGCATCGAACTGAAGCCAGGTAAAGGCGCACAGATCGCTCGTTCCGCTGGTGCCTCGGCACAGCTGATCGCTCGTGAAGGTGTGTACGTTACCCTGCGTCTTCGCTCCGGTGAAATGCGTAAAGTACTGTCTGAGTGCCGTGCAACGCTGGGCGAAGTCTCGAACTCCGAGCACAGCCTTCGTTCGCTGGGTAAAGCGGGTGCCAAACGCTGGCGTGGCGTTCGCCCAACCGTTCGTGGTGTTGCCATGAACCCGGTTGACCACCCACATGGTGGTGGTGAAGGTCGTACCTCTGGTGGTCGTCATCCGGTATCGCCGTGGGGCTTCCCGACTAAGGGCGCGAAGACTCGTGGTAATAAGCGTACCGACAAAATGATCGTCCGTCGTCGCAAGTAAATAGAGGGATACGACAGTGCCACGTTCTCTGAAAAAAGGTCCTTTTATTGATCTTCACCTACTGAAGAAGATCGAAGTGGCGGCGGAAAAGAACGATCGCAAACCAGTTAAGACCTGGTCGCGTCGTTCGATGATCCTGCCACAAATGGTCGGTTTGACCATTGCAGTGCATAACGGTCGCCAGCATGTTCCAGTTCTCGTGAACGAAGACATGGTCGGCCATAAACTAGGCGAGTTTGCCGGTACCCGCACATATCGTGGGCACGTGGCAGACAAGAAAGCCAAGCGTTAAGGGGTAAGGAACGATGGAAGTAGCCGCTAAGTTGTCGGGCGCTCGAATCTCCGCCCAGAAAGCCCGCTTGGTCGCCGACCAGATCCGCGGGAAGAAGGTGGGCGAAGCGCTCAACCTGTTGGCTTTCAGCAGTAAGAAAGCCGCCGAGATCCTGAAGAAAGTGCTGGAGTCGGCTGTAGCCAACGCCGAGCATAACGAAGGCGCAGACGTTGATGACCTCAAGGTCTCCACCGTTTTCGTCAACGAAGGGCGTTCGCTGAAGCGCATCATGCCACGTGCTAAAGGCCGTGCTGATCGCATCGTCAAGCGGTCTTGCCATATCACTGTCAAGGTTGCTGACAAGTAACGGAGTCGAAGAGATGGGTCAGAAAGTACATCCCATTGGCATTCGCCTGGGAATCGTCAAGGAGCACACCTCCGTCTGGTACGCAGACGGTCGGACTTATGCGGACTATTTGTTCGCTGATCTGAAAGTGCGTGAGTACCTCCAAGACAAATTAAAAAGCGCGTCCGTCAGCCGTATCGATATCCATCGTCCGGCTCAGACAGCACGTATCACCATCCACACCGCTCGTCCAGGTATCGTTATCGGGAAGAAAGGTGAAGATGTTGAGAAACTGCGTCAGGACCTGACCAAGCAAATGGGTGTGCCTGTGCACATCAATATCGAAGAGATCCGTAAGCCGGAGCTCGACGGTATGCTGGTTGCGCAGAGCGTAGCTCAGCAGCTGGAGCGTCGCGTAATGTTCCGTCGCGCTATGAAGCGCGCTGTTCAGAACGCCATGCGCATTGGTGCCAAAGGCATCAAAATCCAAGTGAGCGGTCGTCTCGGCGGTGCTGAAATCGCACGTACTGAATGGTATCGCGAAGGTCGTGTGCCACTGCACACCCTGCGTGCCGACATCGACTATGCCAACTACGAAGCTCACACCACTTACGGTGTGATCGGTGTAAAGGTTTGGATCTTCAAAGGCGAAGTAATTGGTGGTCGCCAAGAAGAACTGAAACCACAAGCACCAGCGCCTCGTAAAAAAGCTGCTAAGTAAGGGGTACGCCAAATGTTGCAACCAAAGCGTACGAAGTTCCGCAAGCAGATGACCGGCCACAACCGTGGTCTGGCACTGCGCGGTAGCAAAGTCAGCTTCGGCGAGTTCGCGCTGAAGTCTGTTGCTCGTGGTCGTCTCACCGCTCGTCAGATCGAGTCAGCGCGTCGTGCTCTGACCCGTCACGTTAAACGTGGCGGCAAGATCTGGATCCGTGTGTTCCCGGACAAGCCTGTAACCAAAAAGCCACTCGAAGTTCGGATGGGTAAAGGTAAGGGTAACGTGGAGTACTGGGTTGCCCAGATTCAGCCAGGCAAAGTCCTGTATGAAATCGAGGGTGTTACTGAAGAGCTGGCGCGTGAGGCTTTCGCCCTGGCTGCTGCAAAGCTGCCGCTCGCCACCTCCTTTGTTAAGCGGACGGTGATGTGATGAAAGCGAATGAACTTCGTGAAAAATCAGCACAGCAGCTGAACGAGCAACTGCTCGGCCTGCTGCGCGACCAGTTCAATCTGCGTATGCAGAAAGCAACTGGCCAGTTGGGGCAGTCTCATCTGCTCTCGCAAGTTAAGCGTGACATCGCTCGCGTGAAAACTGTGCTCAACCAGCAGGCAGGTAAGTAATCATGGCTGAAGCCGAAAAAACTGTCCGTACGCTGACTGGCCGTGTTGTCAGCGACAAGATGGACAAGACCATCACCGTTCTGATCGAGCGTCGCGTAAAGCACCCGATCTACGGTAAATACGTTAAGCGTTCGACTAAGCTGCACGCGCACGACGAAACCAATCAATGCCATATCGGCGACAAGGTCACTATTCGTGAAACTCGTCCGGTAGCCAAGACCAAGTCTTGGGCATTGGTTGATATCCTCGAACGCGCTGTGGAAGTCTAAGGGCTAGGGGTCGGAGAAATTATATGATTCAGACTCAATCCATGCTCGATGTGGCCGATAACAGCGGCGCACGCCGCGTTATGTGCATCAAGGTTCTGGGTGGCTCCCATCGTCGTTACGCTGGTATCGGTGACATCATCAAAGTAACCGTCAAGGAAGCAATTCCTCGCGGCAAGGTGAAAAAAGGCCAAGTGATGACTGCAGTTGTAGTCCGCACTCGCCACGGTGTTCGTCGTGCAGACGGCTCCATCATCCGCTTCGATGGCAACGCTGCTGTTCTGTTGAACAACAAGCAAGAGCCGATCGGTACCCGTATCTTTGGGCCAGTGACCCGTGAACTTCGTACTGAGAAGTTCATGAAGATCGTCTCGCTCGCCCCAGAAGTGCTCTAAGGAGATCCGACATGCAAAAGATTCGTCGTGACGACGAGATCATCGTGATCGCCGGCAAAGACAAAGGTAAGCGCGGTAAGGTGCTCAAGGTTCTCGCTGACGACCGTTTGGTCGTTGGTGGGATCAACCTGGTGAAGCGTCATACCAAGCCAAACCCGATGTCGGGCGTACAGGGCGGTATCGTCGAGAAAGAAGCGCCAATGCACGCTTCCAACGTCGCCATTTTCAACGGCGCAACCAACAAGGCTGACCGCGTTGGTTTCAAAGTTGAAGACGGCAAGAAAATTCGTGTCTTCAAGTCGACCCAAAAAGCGGTTGATGCTTGAACACTGCTAGGTAGAAGACCATGGCACGACTAAAAGAGATTTACCGGAAGGAAATCGCTCCGAAACTTAAGGAAGAACTTAAGCTTTCGAACGTGATGGAAGTTCCGCGCGTTACCAAAATCACCCTGAACATGGGTCTGGGCGAAGCGATCGGCGACAAAAAAGTCATCGAGCACGCTGTTGCTGACCTGGAAAAGATCACCGGTCAAAAAGTCGTTGTGACTTACGCTCGGAAATCCATCGCTGGCTTTAAAGTCCGTGAAGGTTGGCCGATCGGTGTCAAAGTGACTCTGCGCCGCGATCGTATGTACGAATTCCTGGATCGTCTGCTGTCGATCTCCCTGCCTCGGGTTCGCGACTTCCGCGGCCTGAATGCCAAGTCCTTCGATGGTCGTGGTAACTACAGCATGGGCGTAAAAGAGCAGATCATCTTCCCGGAAATCGACTACGACAAGATCGATGCTCTCCGCGGTCTGGACATTACCCTGACCACCACTGCCAAGAACGATGATGAAGGTCGCGCATTGCTGCGTGCTTTCAAATTCCCGTTCCGCAACTGATTGGAGTAGGAAAATGGCCAAGAAGAGCATGAAAAACCGTGAGCTGAAGCGTCAGCTCACCGTTGCCAAGTACGCCAAGAAGCGTGCAGAGCTGAAAGCAATCATCGTTGATCTGAACGCAAGTCCAGAAGCGCGTTGGGAAGCTACCGTAGCCCTGCAGAAGCAACCACGTGACGCAAGCGCTGCGCGCATGCGTAACCGTTGCCGCATCACTGGTCGTCCACACGGCGTTTACCGCAAGTTCGGCCTCGGCCGTAACAAACTGCGTGAAGCAGCCATGCGTGGCGACGTACCAGGTCTGGTCAAAGCCAGCTGGTAAGGCGCACCTCTCGCTTCGTGCCAGCCGGTTGCGCAAGTCACCGGTCGGCATGAAGCCTGAATTTGAATCAAGCCCCTAATGGGGCTTGATTCATTTCCGGCGTAGGACTAGAATTGCCGGCTCGCCTGAGCCCGTGTTTTTACTTGCCCGGAAGTTCTCGGCGATCAAGCTGTAGCCGCAAGGCTAATTATTTTGTTTTAGGAGCGTCTAGCCCATGAGTATGCAGGACCCGTTAGCGGACATGCTAACTCGTATCCGTAATGCCCAGATGGCTGAAAAGCCCGTCGTAAGCATGCCATCTTCCACGTTGAAGGTTGCTGTAGCAAAAGTCCTGAAGGACGAAGGCTACATTGCGGGTTATCAGATCAGCAGCGAAGTTAAATCCTCGCTGTCCATCGAGCTTAAGTACTTCGAAGGCCGTCCGGTCATTGAAGAGGTTAAGCGCGTCAGCCGCCCAGGCTTGCGTCAGTACAAGTCCTCCGATGATCTGCCGAAAGTTCGTGGCGGTCTTGGTGTGTCTATCGTCTCCACCAGTAAAGGTGTGATGACGGATCGTGCTGCGCGCGCTGCCGGTGTCGGTGGCGAAGTGCTTTGCACTGTGTTCTAAGGGGGGATAAGCATGTCACGCGTAGCTAAGAACCCCGTTAAGTTGCCATCCGGCGTCGAAGTCAAACTCGTCGGCCAGCAGCTTTCGGTGAAGGGTGCCAAGGGCACTCTGGAACTGAACATCCATTCGTCCGTTGAGATTGTTGAAGAAGCTGGTGAGCTGCGTTTCGCTGCTCGCAATGGCGATCAACAAACCCGCGCAATGGCAGGCACCACTCGTGCACTGGTTAACAACATGGTCCAGGGCGTAAGCCAAGGCTTCGAGCGTAAGCTCCAGCTGGTCGGTGTTGGTTACAAGGCGCAAGCAAAAGGCACGGTCCTGAACCTTGCACTTGGCTTCTCGCACCCGGTGGACTATGAATTGCCGAATGGCATCACCGCTGAGACCCCCAGCCAGACCGATATCCTGATTCGTGGTATCGATAAGCAGTTGGTTGGTCAAGTGGCCGCTGAGATCCGCGACTTCCGCCGTCCTGAGCCTTACAAAGGCAAAGGTGTGCGTTACGCGGACGAAGTCGTCCGCCGTAAAGAAGCCAAGAAGAAGTAGGGCATAGCAAATGACCGTCAAAAAAGTTACCCGACTGCGTCGCGCTCGCAAAGCACGCCTGAAAATGCACGAGCTGGAAGTCGTGCGTCTCTGCGTGCACCGCTCTTCGCAGCACATTTATGCCCAGGTCATCTCGGCCGACGGCAGCAAAGTCCTGGCAAGCGCCTCGACTTTGGACAAAGAACTGCGTGATGGCGCCACTGGCAACATCGACGCGGCCACTAAGGTTGGCAAGCTGGTCGCCGAGCGCGCGAAAGCCGCGGGTGTATCGCAAGTCGCTTTCGACCGTTCTGGCTTCAAGTACCACGGCCGTGTCAAAGCGCTGGCTGATGCTGCTCGTGAAGGCGGGCTGGAGTTCTAAGTTATGTCAAATCACGACCAAAAACGCGACGAAGGCTACATCGAGAAGCTGGTTCAAGTTAACCGCGTGGCCAAAACCGTAAAAGGCGGCCGTATCTTCACTTTCACTGCGTTGACCGTAGTGGGTGATGGTAAAGGGCGCGTTGGCTTCGGCCGTGGCAAGTCACGTGAAGTGCCTGCTGCAATCCAGAAAGCGATGGAAGCTGCTCGTCGCAACATGATTCAGGTTGATCTGAACGGCACTACCCTGCAGTACGCGATGAAGTCTGCTCATGGCGCCTCCAAGGTGTACATGCAGCCTGCTTCTGAAGGTACCGGTATCATCGCTGGCGGCGCAATGCGCGCAGTGCTGGAAGTTGCTGGTGTCCAGAACGTATTGGCCAAGTGCTACGGTTCGACTAACCCGGTAAACGTGGTTCACGCTACGTTCAAGGGTTTGAAGGGCATGCAGTCTCCTGAGTCGATCGCTGCCAAGCGTGGCAAGCGTGTTGAGGAGATCATCTGATCATGGCTACCGTTAAAGTAACGCTGATCAAAAGCATGACCGGCCGCATCCCTAATCACAGATTGTGCATTAAGGGTTTGGGTCTGCGTCGCATCGGTCACACTGTAGAAGTCCTGGATACTCCCGAAAATCGCGGGATGATCAACAAGGCTTACTACATGCTGCGAGTCGAGGGTTAATCGATGAAACTCAATGATCTGAGTCCAGCGCCGGGTTCCCGTCGCGAAAAGCATCGTCCGGGCCGTGGTATCGGTAGTGGTTTGGGCAAGACCGGTGGCCGTGGCCACAAAGGTCAAAGCTCCCGCTCCGGTGGCACTATTGCTCCGGGCTTTGAGGGCGGCCAACAGCCGCTGCATCGTCGCCTGCCAAAATTCGGTTTCGTTTCCCTGAAGGCCATGGACCGCGCAGAAGTGCGTCTGTCCGAGCTGGCTAAAGTGGAAGGCGACATCGTAACTGTGCAGTCCCTGAAAGATGCCAACGTGATTAACCAGAACGTTCAGCGTGTGAAAATCATGCTGTCGGGCGAAGTTACTCGCGCTGTCACTATCAAGGGTATCGCCGCCACCAAAGGTGCGCGTGCGGCTATCGAAGCAGCTGGCGGCAAGTTCGAGGAATAAATGGCTAAGCAAGGTGCTCTCTCAGCGCTCGGCAAAGGCGGTATGTCTGAACTCTGGGCTCGTCTGCGTTTTCTGTTCCTGGCGATTATCGTCTACCGAATAGGCGCACACATCCCGGTTCCAGGTATCAACCCGGACCGACTCGCAGAACTGTTTCGACAGAATGAGGGGACCATTCTTAGCTTGTTCAACATGTTTTCCGGCGGCGCGCTGGAACGGATGAGCATCTTTGCACTGGGGATCATGCCGTACATTTCGGCATCGATCATCATGCAGTTGATGACCGCCGTCAGCCCGCAGCTGGAGCAGTTGAAGAAGGAAGGTGAAGCTGGCCGTCGCAAGATAAGCCAGTACACCCGCTATGGCACCGTTGTCCTGGCTCTGGTCCAAGCTATCGGCATGTCCGTTGGTCTGGCGAGTCAGGGCGTCGCGTTTTCTGGGGACCTGGGTTTCCACTTTGTGGCCGTAACTACCTTCGTGGCAGGTGCGATGTTCATGATGTGGCTGGGCGAGCAGATCACCGAGCGCGGTGTCGGCAACGGTATCTCGATGTTGATTTTCGCAGGTATCGTCGCCGGTCTTCCGAGAGCAATAGGGCAGTCTTTCGAGTCTGCACGTCAGGGTGATATCAATATCTTCGCTCTGGTTGCAATCGGTTTGCTGGCGGTAGCGATCATCGGTTTTGTGGTGTTCATTGAGCGTGGTCAGCGTCGTATCGCTGTTCACTACGCCAAGCGTCAGCAGGGCCGCAAGGTCTTCGCTGCGCAGACCAGCCACTTGCCGCTGAAAGTGAACATGGCTGGTGTAATACCGGCCATTTTCGCGAGCAGCATTTTGCTGTTCCCGGCTTCGTTGGGGTCCTGGTTCGGTCAGTCTGAAGGTCTGGGCTGGTTGCAGGACATCTCGCAGTCGATCGCTCCTGGTCAGCCGTTGAATATTCTGCTGTTTAGTGCAGGGATTATTTTCTTCTGCTTCTTCTATACGGCGTTGATGTTCAATCCGAAAGACGTAGCGGAAAACCTGAAGAAGTCCGGTGCCTTTATTCCGGGTATTCGTCCAGGTGAGCAGTCGGCACGCTATATTGATGGCGTTTTGACTCGCTTGACCATGTTCGGTGCTCTATATATGACGGCCGTGTGTCTGCTTCCCCAGTTCCTGGTGGTCGCGGCAAACGTACCGTTCTACCTTGGCGGGACCTCGTTGCTGATCGTGGTCGTGGTTGTGATGGACTTTATGTCGCAAGTGCAATCTCACCTCGTTTCGCACCAGTATGAATCCCTGATGAAGAAAGCCAACCTGAAGGGCTACGGTGGCAGCGGCGGTATGCTGCGCTGAAGCACCCCTAAGGTTCGAGGAGTTGGTGATGAAAGTTCGTGCATCGGTGAAAAAGCTGTGCCGTAACTGCAAGATTATCCGCCGCGAAGGTGTGGTTCGAGTAATTTGCAGCGCGGAACCACGTCATAAGCAGCGCCAAGGCTGATTGTGATTTGTGCTTAAGCCCAGCAGCTAGTGCGCTGCTGGGTTGATTATTTGTTACTACAGCGATATTATCTCGCGCCCTATTTCTTGGCTTCCGGGGCGTAGGTAGCTGTCAATTGGAGTCCCACTGAATGGCCCGTATTGCAGGCGTTAACATTCCAGATAACAAGCATACTGTTATCTCGTTGACCTACATCTATGGTGTTGGTCGCACCACCGCACAGAAAATTTGTGCAACCACCGGCGTAAATCCGGCGGTGAAAATCAAAGATCTGAGCGACGAGCAGATTGAACAGCTGCGTGGCGAGGTGGCGAAGTTCACCACTGAAGGTGACCTGCGTCGCGAAATCAACATGAAAATCAAGCGCTTGATGGACCTGGGCTGCTACCGCGGTCTGCGTCATCGTCGTGGTCTTCCAGTGCGCGGTCAGCGTACCAAGACCAACGCGCGTACTCGCAAAGGTCCGCGTAAGCCGATCCGCAAGTAATCGCACCAGCGCAACGACAGGAATTTAGTCATGGCAAAACCTGCTGCTCGTCCTCGTAAAAAAGTTAAAAAGACAGTGGTTGATGGCATCGCCCACATCCACGCGTCGTTTAACAACACAATCGTCACCATTACCGATCGTCAAGGTAACGCTCTTTCGTGGGCTACCTCCGGCGGTTCGGGTTTCCGTGGTTCGCGCAAGTCCACCCCGTTCGCTGCTCAAGTAGCTGCTGAACGTGCTGGTCAAGCTGCGCTGGAGTACGGTCTGAAGAACCTCGACGTCAATGTCAAGGGTCCAGGCCCAGGTCGTGAATCCGCTGTCCGTGCATTGAACGGCTGTGGCTATAAGATCGCCAGCATCACCGACGTGACGCCAATCCCGCACAACGGGTGCCGTCCGCCGAAGAAGCGCCGCGTGTAATCCAGGAGACTGTAAGAAATGGCTCGTTACATTGGTCCAAAATGCAAACTTGCTCGTCGTGAAGGCACCGATCTCTTTCTGAAGAGCGGCGTTCGCGCTATCGAATCCAAGTGCAACATCGAAGCAGCTCCAGGTATCCACGGCCAACGTCGTGGTCGCCAGTCCGATTACGGTACTCAGCTGCGTGAAAAGCAAAAAGTCCGTCGTATCTACGGCGTTCTCGAGCGTCAGTTCAGCGGCTACTACAAAGAAGCCGCCGGCAAGAAAGGTGCAACAGGCGAGAACCTGCTGCAACTGCTCGAATGCCGTCTGGACAACGTTGTATACCGCATGGGCTTCGGCTCGACGCGTGCCGAATCCCGTCAATTGGTTTCGCACAAGTCGGTCAGCGTAAACGGCAAAACCGTTAACGTTCCTTCTTATCAGGTTCGTGCTGGCGACGTTGTTGCTATCCGCGAAAAAGCTAAGAATCAGCTGCGTATTGTCCAGGCTCTCGATCTGTGTGCCCAACGTGGCCGCGTAGAATGGGTAGAAGTAGACACTGAGAAGAAATCGGGCGTTTTCAAGAACGTTCCAGCTCGCAGTGATCTATCCGCCGACATCAACGAAAGCCTGATTGTCGAGCTCTACTCCAAGTAAGGGCTAGAAAATAGGTGCATCCATGCAGATTTCGGTAAATGAGTTCCTGACACCCCGCCACATTGATGTGCAGGTTGTCAGTCCAACCCGCGCCAAAATCACTCTCGAGCCTCTCGAGCGTGGTTTCGGCCATACCCTGGGCAACGCGCTTCGCCGCATTTTGTTGTCCTCCATGCCCGGCTGTGCAGTAGTCGAGGCCGAGATTGACGGTGTACTCCATGAGTACAGCGCCATCGAAGGTGTACAGGAAGACGTCATTGAAATCCTGTTGAACCTTAAAGGTCTGGCTATCAAGCTGCACGGTCGAGACGAAGTTACGCTGACCTTGTCGAAGAAGGGTTCGGGGGTGGTTACCGCTGCCGATATTCAGCTGGATCATGATGTCGAGATCGTTAACCCCGATCACGTAATCGCTAACCTGGCGTCTAACGGCGTCTTGAACATGAAGCTCACCGTAGCTCGTGGTCGTGGTTATGAGCCGGCAGACTCGCGTCAAAGCGATGAAGACGAAAGCCGCAGCATTGGTCGCTTGCAGCTTGACTCTTCGTTCAGCCCGGTTCGCCGTATCGCATACGTGGTGGAAAACGCCCGTGTCGAGCAGCGTACTAACCTGGACAAGCTGGTTATTGATCTGGAAACCAACGGTACTCTGGACCCTGAAGAGGCTATCCGTCGCGCTGCAACCATCCTGCAACAGCAGTTGGCTGCGTTCGTGGACCTCAAAGGCGACAGCGAACCAGTGGTAATCGAACAGGAAGACGAGATCGATCCGATCCTGCTTCGTCCGGTTGACGATTTGGAACTGACCGTGCGTTCGGCCAACTGCCTTAAGGCGGAGAACATCTACTACATCGGTGATCTGATTCAGCGCACCGAAGTAGAGCTGTTGAAGACTCCGAACCTGGGCAAGAAATCCTTGACCGAGATCAAGGACGTTCTGGCTTCTCGTGGTCTCTCCCTCGGCATGCGCCTCGACAACTGGCCGCCGGCAAGTCTTAAGAAGGACGACAAGGCTACGGCCTGATCGTCGTAATCACCGAACGCGAGTTTGGTAAGGAATGAACCATGCGTCATCGTAAAAGTGGACGTCACCTGAGCCGTACCAGCTCTCACCGCAAAGCCATGTTCCAAAACATGGCGGTGTCGCTGTTCGAGCACGAGCTGATCAAAACTACCCTGCCGAAAGCCAAGGAACTGCGCCGCGTTGCCGAGCCGCTGATCACCCTGGCCAAGGAAGACAGCGTTGCCAACCGTCGTCTGGCTTTCGACCGTACTCGTTCGAAAGAAATCGTCGGCAAACTGTTCAACGATCTGGGCAAGCGCTATGCAACCCGTCAGGGCGGCTACCTGCGCATCCTCAAGTGCGGTTTCCGCGCTGGCGACAACGCGCCAATGGCGTACGTCGAGCTGGTTGATCGTCCTGTCGGTGGCTCTGTAGAAGCTGCTGAATAAGACATCAGTTTGAACATGAAACCGGGCCTAGTGCCCGGTTTTTTGTTTTCCGGAATTAAGAATTGCTATCGATAGTCATGATTTAATGAATTCGACGCTTCAATAGCTTTCGGCAATACTTCCTCCCAAGCCGATCAGCCGGCTATACACACCAGAGGAAGATGTAGATGAGCCAGAAGACCCTTACGACCGCCAGCGGTGCCCCAGTCGCAGACAATCAGAACTCCCGTTCGGCAGGCCCACGTGGTCCTCTACTGCTTGATGATTTCCATCTGATCGAAAAGCTTGCCCACTTCAACCGTGAGAACATTCCGGAGCGTCGCGTGCATGCCAAGGGATCGGGTGCTCATGGCACGTTCACCGTGACCCGCGACATCAGCCAGTACACCAGCGCCAGGCTGTTCGACACGGTGGGCAAGCAGACACCGATTTTCCTGCGCTTCTCCACCGTAGGCGGAGAGCGTGGTTCGGCTGACACCGAGCGTGACCCGCGCGGCTTTGCGATCAAGTTTTACACCGAGGAAGGTAACTGGGACATCGTGGGCAACAACACGCCGGTGTTCTTTATCCGTGACCCTCTGAAATTCCCTGACTTCATTCACACTCAGAAGCGCCTGCCGCAGACCAATCTGAAAAGTCCTCAGATGATGTGGGATTTCTGGTCGCACTCGCCTGAGGCGCTGCACCAGGTCACCATTCTGTTCTCTGATCGTGGCATTCCGGACGGCTACCGTCACATGCACGGCTTCGGCAGCCACACCTATAGCCTCATCAGTGCTGCAGGCGAGCGCCATTGGGTGAAGTGGCATTACAAGACCCGCCAAGGGATCAAGAACCTCGCGCCCGCAGACGCTGCGCGGATTGCCGGTACTGATCCCGATTACGCTCAGCGCGATCTGTTCACTGCCATCGAGAAGGGCGACTTCCCCAAGTGGCAGGTGTGCATTCAGTTGATGACCGAGGCTCAGGCTGCGAATCATCATGAGAACCCGTTCGACGTGACCAAGACCTGGTCGCAGAAAGAGTACCCGCTGATCGAGGTCGGCGAACTGGAGTTGAACCGTAACCCTCTCAACTACTTTGCCGAAGTCGAGCAGGCCGCGTTCGGCCCGAGCAACATGGTGCCAGGCGTTGGCCTTTCGCCAGACCGTATGCTGCAAGGGCGCGTATTTGCCTACGCCGATGCGCATCGCTACCGCGTGGGTACCAATCACCAGCAGTTGCCGATCAATGCCCCCAAGAGTCCCGTACACAGCTATCAACGTGACGGGGCGATGGCGTTCGGCACCAATGGTGGTGCGGCGCCAAACTATGAACCGAACAGCTATTCGGATGCGCCGAAAGAAGATCCGCGCTACGCAGAGCCTGCGCTGTCTCTGAGCGGTGCCGCAGATCGTCATGAGCACCGGGTAGACGGTGATTACTACAGTCAGGCAGGCAAGTTGTTCAACCTGATGAGCGCTGATCAGAAAGCGCTGTTGATCGGCAACATTGCCGGGGCAATGGCAGGCGTTTCCAGTGACGTGGTTCAGCGTCAGTTGCAGCATTTCCACAAAGCCGACCCTGCTTACGGAGAAGGCATCGCAAACGCATTGGGCATAAAACTGGGCTGAGTCGAAGTGAGAAACAGAACCGCCCTCATTTGGGCGGTTTTTCGCTTCTTAACGGCGTAATTTCGCCACTTTTCGTCGGTTTATTGCGTTTTTCTAAGTGACCTCGCGCGACGCTTGGTTCAAACTAACGCCTTTGAAGCAGGAGTCTGGTGCGATGCAAGGCCACCCGGAAGTAATCGATTATCTCAACACGTTGCTCACGGGCGAACTGGCAGCTCGTGACCAATATTTCGTTCACTCACGCATGTACGAAGACTGGGGCTTTTCGAAGCTCTACGAGCGTATCAATCATGAGATGGAAGAAGAGGCGCAACACGCTGATGCGCTGATGCGTCGTATCCTCATGCTCGAAGGCACGCCGCGCATGCGCCCTGACGACCTCGACGTCGGCACCACAGTGCCTGAGATGCTCGCCAGCGATCTGCGTCTCGAATACAAGGTACGTGCTGCCCTGTGCAAGGGTATCGAGCTCTGTGAGCTGCACAGCGACTACGTGACCCGCGAAATCCTGCGCGTACAGTTGGCTGATACGGAAGAAGACCATACCTACTGGCTCGAACAGCAGATGGGGCTGATCAAGTCCATCGGCCTGCAGAACTACCTGCAATCGCAGTTCTGATTCAGCCGCTCATGAAAAAGCTCCTGCACTTGCGTGACAGGAGCTTTTTTGTATCCGGGTTCGACTGACGCCGACCCCGTTTTTCATCACTAGCGTCAGGCCTTGTCTCTGATCAACAGAGGTTTCAGGTAGTGACCAGTGTAGGACTGTTCCATCTCGGCGACCTGTTCAGGTGTGCCCGTTGCAATGATCTGCCCACCTCTCGAACCGCCTTCCGGACCCAGATCCACCAGCCAGTCGGCCGTCTTGATCACGTCCAGGTTGTGTTCGATCACCACCACGGTATTGCCGTGGTCGCGCAAGCGATGCAATACATCCAGCAACTGCTGAATATCCGCGAAGTGCAGGCCTGTGGTCGGCTCGTCGAGGATGTACAGCGTCTTGCCGGTGTCGCGCTTGGACAGCTCACGTGACAGCTTGACCCGTTGCGCCTCACCGCCTGACAAGGTCGTCGCCGATTGCCCCAGCTTGATATAGGAAAGTCCGACATCCATCAGGGTTTGCAGCTTGCGCGCCAGTGCAGGAACGGCATCGAAGAACTCACGCGCTTCCTCGATGGTCATCTCCAGCACTTCATGGACGTTCTTGCCCTTGTACTTGATCTCAAGCGTTTCACGGTTGTAACGCTTGCTCTTGCACACATCGCAGGGCACGTAGATGTCCGGCAAAAAGTGCATCTCGACCTTGATCAGTCCGTCGCCCTGGCACGCCTCGCAGCGGCCGCCCTTGACGTTGAACGAGAACCGCCCCGGACCGTAGCCCCGCGAGCGTGATTCCGGAACCCCGGCGAACAGTTCGCGAATCGGCGTGAACAGCCCGGTGTAGGTCGCCGGGTTGGAACGCGGCGTACGACCGATAGGGCTCTGGTCGATGTCCACCACTTTGTCCAGATGCTGCAGACCATTGATGCTGTCGTGCGTAGCCGCTTCCAGCGTGGTGGCGCCGTTCAGTGCTGTAGCACTAAGCGGGAATAGCGTGTTGTTGATCAGCGTCGACTTGCCCGATCCGGAAACCCCCGTCACGCAGGTCAACAGACCGATAGGGATTTCGAGATTGACGTTTTGCAGGTTGTTGCCACGCGCGCCCTTGAGGGTTAGCGAGAGCTTTTTGTTACGCGGGGTGCGCTTGGCAGGAACGGCAATCTTCACGCGGCCCGAGAGGTATTTGCCGGTCAGCGAGTCGGGATGCGACATCACTTCGTCCGGCGTACCTTCGGCAACGATATGACCACCATGCACGCCGGCCCCCGGGCCGATGTCGACCACGTAGTCGGCCAGGCGAATCGCATCTTCATCGTGCTCGACCACAATCACCGTATTACCGATGTCGCGCAGATGCTTGAGCGTGCCCAGCAAACGATCGTTGTCGCGCTGGTGCAGACCGATGGACGGCTCATCGAGGATGTACATCACCCCGACCAGGCCCGCGCCGATCTGGCTGGCCAAACGAATACGCTGTGCTTCGCCGCCGGACAGGGTGTCCGCGCTACGATCCAGGGTCAGATAGTCCAGGCCCACGTTGACCAGAAACTGCAGACGCTCACGAATTTCCTTGAGAATCTTGTCGGCGATCTCGCCACGCCGTCCGGTCAGCTTGAGGGTTTCGAAGTAATGCGTCGCGTCGCCAATCGGCAGATTGGTGACTGCAGGCAGAGTCTTTTCACCCACCCACACGTGGCGCGCTTCACGACGCAGACGAGTGCCTCGGCAGTCAGGGCAGGGCTGCGTGCCCAAGAACTTGGCGAGCTCTTCGCGGACTGTGGCCGATTCGGTTTCCCGATAGCGACGTTCCAGATTCGGCACGATGCCTTCGAACGGGTGCGCACGCTTGACGATATCGCCACGGTCATTCAGGTAGCGGAAATCGACACTCTGCGAGCCGCTGCCGTTGAGCAGAATCTTCTGCATGTCGGCCGGGATCTGCTTGAAGGGCATTTCCAGGCTGAAGCCATAGTGTTTGGAGAGCGAGCCGAGCATCTGGAAGTAATAGACGTTACGCCTGTCCCAGCCTCGTATCGCGCCTTCGGCAAGTGTCAGTTCGGCATTCACCAGCCGCTTGATATCGAAGAACTGCTTCACGCCCAGGCCGTCACAGGTCGGGCAGGCGCCAGCCGGGTTGTTGAAAGAGAACAGCTTCGGTTCCAGTTCGCTGATCGCATGGCCACAGATAGGGCAGGCGAAGCGGGCGGAGAAGATCACTTCCTCGCCCGGCTCGTCGTCCATTGGCGCAACCAGGGCGATACCGTCGGCCAGCTTCAGGGCTGTTTCAAAGGACTCGGCCAGACGCTGCTGCAGGTCGGCGCGGACCTTGAAACGGTCAACGACCACGTCGATCGAGTGCTTCTTTTGCTTGTCCAGCTTCGGCAGCTCATCCAGCTCGCACAGCTTGCCGTTGACTCGCGCCCGGACAAAGCCCTGCGCGCGCAGCTCTTCAAAAACCGAAAGATGCTCACCCTTGCGTTCGCGGATAACCGGCGCAAGCAGCATCAATTTGCTGCCTTCCGGCTGGGTCAGCACCAGGTCGACCATCTGGCTGACCGTCTGGGCTTCGAGCGGGATATCGTGGTCGGGGCAGCGAGGCTGGCCGACGCGCGCATACAAAAGACGCAGGTAGTCGTAGATTTCGGTGATCGTACCCACGGTCGAGCGCGGGTTGTGCGATGTAGACTTCTGCTCGATGGAAATCGCCGGCGACAGACCTTCGATCGTGTCGACGTCCGGTTTTTCCATCATCGACAGAAACTGGCGGGCATAGGCCGACAGCGATTCGACATAGCGGCGTTGCCCTTCGGCGTACAGCGTATCGAAAGCCAGCGAAGACTTGCCTGAGCCGGAGAGCCCGGTGATAACGATCAGTTTGTCGCGGGGAAGTGTCAGGTCAATATTTTTCAGGTTGTGGGTTCGTGCCCCACGTATCAGGATCTTGTCCACTGCGGCCTCGCTTGGCGGGCATAAACGACGGAGTATAAGGCTCCGAGCCATTACGCGGCAAAGCGTCGCGTATGTGCTGTACAACGATGGGACTGGTAGAATCGCCGCCGGTTCACACGAGGTTATTCCATGCACGATACCCACAGCGAGCGTATGAGTAGCGGCGAGACCCGCGCAGCAGGCGGTCTGGCCCTGGTGTTCGCGTTCCGCATGCTTGGCATGTTCATGGTTTTGCCGGTTCTGGCAACCTACGGCATGGACCTGGCAGGCGCGAGCCCTGCACTGATCGGTCTGGCGATTGGCGCCTACGGCCTGACCCAGGCGGTGTTGCAGATACCGTTCGGGATCATTTCCGACCGTATCGGCCGGCGACCGGTCATTTATTTCGGCCTGATCATCTTTGCGATCGGCAGCGTGGTGGCGGCGAACGCGGATTCGATCTGGGGAATCATTGCCGGACGTATCCTGCAGGGGGCGGGCGCTATTTCCGCGGCGGTCATGGCGCTGCTCTCCGACCTGACCCGCGAACAGCACCGCACCAAGGCCATGGCCATGATCGGCATGACCATCGGCCTGTCGTTCGCCATCGCCATGGTCGTCGGCCCGGTCATCACCGGCATGTTCGGTCTTTCCGGGTTGTTCCTGGCCACTGGCGGCATGGCCTTGATAGGTGTTCTCATCGTCGCCTACGTGGTGCCCAAGGCCAGCGGGCCATTAATGCACCGCGAGTCCGGCGTCGCCAAACAGGCGCTGGGGGCGACGTTGCGTCATCCGGACCTGCTGCGCCTGGATTTGGGTATCTTCGTGTTGCATGCGATGCTCATGTCCAGCTTCGTGGCCTTGCCGCTGGCGCTGGTCGAAAAAGCCGGTTTGCCCAAGGAACAACACTGGTGGGTCTACCTGACCGCTTTGTTGGTTTCCTTCTTCGCGATGATCCCGTTCATCATCTATGGCGAGAAGAAACGTCAAATGAAGCGCGTTCTGCTGGGCGCCGTCACAGTTTTGATGCTGGCTGAGCTATTCTTCTGGGCCTACGGGGACACGTTGCGGGCACTGGTCATCGGGACAGTGGTATTCTTCACTGCGTTCAACCTGCTGGAAGCGTCATTGCCGTCGTTGATCAGCAAGGTTTCACCGGCCGGCGGAAAAGGCACGGCAATGGGAGTTTATTCCACCAGCCAGTTTCTTGGATCGGCCGCAGGTGGGATACTGGGCGGCTGGTTGTTCCAGCACGGTGGTCTCGATGCGGTGTTCCTGGGTGGTGCAGCCATGGCCGCCGTCTGGCTCGCCTTCGCAGTGACCATGCGAGAACCGCCTTACGTGACCAGCCTACGTCTGCCGTTGTCGCCGCAGGCGCAGCGTGAAGCAGGCCTGGCAGAGCGCTTGATGTCCGTAGCAGGCGTGACAGATGCAGTGGTGGTTGCGGAAGAGGCAGCCATCTACATAAAACTCGACACAAAATTATTGGATCGTACCTCTCTCGAAAAGCTGGTCAATCCAGCGTCAGAAGCGTGCGAAGCCTAGGAGAACGTTATGGCCCGTGGGGTTAACAAAGTCATATTGGTCGGTACATGCGGCCAGGATCCCGAAGTTCGCTACTTGCCTAACGGTAACGCCGTGACCAACCTGAGTCTGGCAACCAGCGAACAGTGGACTGACAAGCAGTCCGGTCAGAAAGTCGAAAAGACCGAATGGCACCGTGTATCGATGTTCGGCAAAGTCGCCGAAATCGCTGGCGAATACCTGCGCAAGGGTTCGCAGGTGTACATCGAAGGCAAGCTGCAGACCCGCGAGTGGGAAAAAGACGGCATCAAGCGCTACACCACTGAAATCGTCGTCGACATGCAGGGCACCATGCAACTGCTGGGCGGCCGTCCTCAGGGCGACTCCCAACAAGGTCAGGGCGGCGGCAACTACAACCAGTCCGCACCTCGTCCACAGCAGTCGCGCCCACAACAATCGGCGCCGCAGCAGTCCGCACCTCAGCAGAACTACAACCAGCAGCCGCCACAACGCGACTCGCGCCCAGCGCCACAACAACAAGCGCCGCAGCCAGCTGCTGACTTCGACAGCTTCGATGATGATATTCCGTTTTAGGATGTAGCCGGAACCTGCTGTTCAGGTCCAGAGCCGGAGCCCCCTTTTATCGGGGGCTTCGTCGTTTTCAGGCGTCAGAAAGCGCTGAACCGCTCTGGCGCTACTGCTGCCATGAAGGCTGCTATGCGCCTAAAACCGCGCACCCTTCTGTGTTTGTGCGTTTTCGAAACCATGCGCGATCACCCAGCTCGCTGGCTTCACCTCACCTCCTGGGCCAAACGCCAATGCCCGTTGTGCCAACGGCCCGTTGCTGGCCGTGGCGCCTGCAACATGCGGGCTGTCCCAAACACCCCACGTAATAACGGTAGATACCGAGCGCGTGGCAAGCACCACGTCGAGATAACGCTTATAAGTCGCTGCAACTGATCCATCACGATCTGCGATGGACCCCGTCAAGTGGCTGTCGTCGACGTCGAGTTCCGTGATGTGGATCGACAACCCCATATCACGCACTGCCAGAATAAAGCGAGACAGGCCCGGACCAAATGTGTCGCCTGTACGCAGGTGGGACTGAATGCCAAGGCCGTGTATGGGAATGCCCCGCTGCTTGAGCCCGCGCAGCAGGGCGAGCACGGCAGTGCGTTTGCTTTCGCCGTAATGGGTATCCTTTTCCAGGCCGTAATCGTTGTAGCAGAGCAGGGCGTCCGGGTCGGCCTTGTGCGCAGCCTTGAAGGCTATGTCCAGATAGCGAGGCCCGAGCATCTGATACCAGAATGAATTGCGCAGCCCCTCAGGCTGGCCGTCCTCCAGCTGGATGGCTTCGTTGACGACGTCCCATGCGCTGATGAGGCCGCGATAATGGCTGGCGACGGTACTGATGTGCGCCGTCAGCACTGCTTCGGCGTTCATCGGGGTGACGGTGTGGTGAACCCAGTCGGGTAAAGAGCGATGCCAGCAGAAGGTGTGCCCGCGCATACGCTGGTCATGCGCTTTCGCAAACGCCGCGATTGCGTCGGTGGGCGCGAAGTTGTAACGCTCTGGTTCGGGGTGGACGGTCTGCCACTTCAAAGCATTTTCTGGCACAACGATGCTGGCCTGACGGGCGACCAGCTGCCGATAGGCCGCATCGTCATTCAGCTTTGCCGGATCAATCGCAAAGCCGAACCGGATACCTTTCTCGGCGGCAGGCTGGCGCAATGCGGGAAAGGGTTCTGCCGCCAGCAGCCTGCTGTTGACGAAGGGCAGGCATGCCAGCAGGCGGACAAACGCAGTCAGAAAACTGCGTCGACTAGCCCGGCGCATTACGCACCAAAAATTCCCATCAACTCCTCACGGCCTACCATCACCGTCATTGAGCCTTGTTTCTGCTCGCCTTCAATCGTGCACAACAATCCGGCCTCCCGGCAGATAACGGCGCCCGCTGCGATGTCCCACAGGCTGGTGAATTTCTCCATGTAGCCGTCTGTCTGCCCCAAGGCAGCGAACGCCAGGCCGATGGTAGCGCAGCGATAACCAGCAAGGCCCCAGCCCTGTCGGCGCAGGCTCAGGTGCAGTTTGCCCATCTCTTCGGCGTCCCAGCGGGTGTTTTCGCCGACGCCGGCGATGCGCAGGTGCTCGGGTGGTTGAGGGCGGACAAAAGGGACGCCGTTGCGCAGCAAGCCATCACCCGTGCGGGCTGCCAGGGTGTAGCCCAGTGCCGGGTAGGCGACGACGCCGATTTCGGGCTTGCCTGCCGACATGTACGCCACCGCGATCCCCCACAATGGGGTGCCGCGCAGGTAGTTGCCGGTGCCGTCAATGGGGTCGATGACCCAGCCGTCGGTGATGAATTCGCCGCCCATTTCTTCGCCCAGGATTGTATCGTCGGGGAAGTGTTTGCTCAGTTCTGCTCGCAGCAGTTGTTCCACTTCAAAGTCGGCGCGGGAGACGAGGTCTTGCGCGCTTTTGGTGGTGATGTCGAGGGTGTGGCGGTCGTTAAAATACGCCATGGCCAGGCCAGTGGCCTTTTCTACAGCTTGCATGGCGACGCTGAGTCGGTTGTTCATTGCAGACAGCCTCCGTTCGGCAGGTTCAACAGGTCCGGGTAATCACTGAGAATCGACTGTGCGCCATGTTCCAGCAGGTAGTGCGCACGTTTCGGGCTGTTGATGGTAGCCACGGCGAATTCGACGCCGCTGCTTTTCAGGCGAACAAGGTGATGGTCATCGAGCATATCGTCAAGTACGTGAAGTATTCGGCAGTCATATTCGGCCAACAGCGCGACCGGGTCGGCAGGCGCCACCACGGAGGCGATAGCCAGCGGTACATCGTTCCACAAGCGTCGCGCGGCCGTTAGTGAGCGCACCGAAAAGCTGGAGACGAACAACCGATCGTTGTCGGCGGGCCACAGATTTTTGAGGATCGGCATCACCACTTCCGCCGTCTCGACATCGTCGCCAATGGTCGGCTTGAGTTCGACCTGCAAGCCCAGGTTGAGGCGCAGCGCACAGGCCACGATCTCTTCGAAGGTCGGCACCTGCAGGCCGGCGAATTCAGGCGCGAACCAACTGCCCGCGTCCAGCATGCGGATAGCTTGCAGCTCATGCAGCACGACGGCGCCACGGCCGTTGGTGGTGCGGTCCAGCAAGTCGTCATGAATCACGACCGGCTGGCCATCACGGGTCAGCTTCACGTCGATCTCGACCCACTCGGCGCCGCATTCGGCAGCTTTTTCCAGGGCCAGCAGAGTGTTTTCCGGCACGTAAGCCTTGGCACCGCGATGGGCAATCAGGGACGAGCGGACGAGGGGAGCAGGTTTGAGCATGGCGGGTCACTTGTCGGTGTGGGAGAAGGTCACGAGCTGGCGCTGGCCGGTCTCGATATCGAACAGCAAGGGTGTGGAATTGATCGCGAGTCGAACCTGGGTGCCGGGTATCTGATGTTGCCGTCCGGCGAGGCTGACAACGCAGCGCGTTCCAGCCAGTTGGCAATACAGCAGCGTGTGGCTACCCAGATTCTCCGAGGACTCGACTGTGGCAGTGACGCCTTCCTGGTCGAGCATGAAGGTCTCGGGGCGCAGGCCCATCAGCCATTTGCCGGTCCGGTTGCTGGCAATACCGAGCTTGATGGGCAAACGCTGCCCATCGGCGAGGAGCAAAATCCTGTCGTCGAGGCAATGCACCGGCAGCAGGTTCATGGGCGGCGTGCCGATGAAGCTGGCAACGAATGTGCTGGCGGGTTGATCGTAGATCTCGGCGGGCGTGCCGATCTGCTCGACACGGCCCTTGTCGAGAATCACCACGCGCTCGGCGAGGGTCATGGCTTCGGTCTGATCGTGGGTGACATACAGGATCGTCGCGCCGGTCTGCCGGTGCAGGCTGCGAATCAACAGACGCATTTCATGACGCAGCGCGCTGTCCAGATTGCACAGCGGCTCATCGAACAGCAGCACCGGCGGTTTGCGGATCAACGCCCGACCGATGGCGACGCGCTGGCGCTGGCCGCCGGAAAGTTCTCCAGGCTTGCGTTGCAGCAGTTCCTCCAGGCCCAGTGAGGCGGCGCACTCGCGGATGCGCTGCTCGCGTTCCTTGCGTGTAACCCGCGCCAGCTTGAGCGCGTAGCCGATGTTGTCGGCCACGCTCATGTGCGGGTAGAGCGCGTAGTTCTGAAACACCATGGCGCAGCCGCGTTCCTTGGGCGGCAGGCGCGTAACATCGCGGCCGCCCATGAGAATCTGCCCTTGGCTGACCTCTTCCAGCCCTGCCACCATGCGCAGCAGCGTGGACTTGCCACACCCGGACGGGCCAAGGATCACGTTGAGCTCGCCCGCCTTGAAAACCAGGTCGAGCCCGTGAAGGATGTGGTCTGTGCCATAGGTTTTGTGCAGGCCTTTGAGGACAATATCCGGCGCGCAGGTAATAGGGGTGAGCGCGTTCATTTACCGACTCCAATCAGGCCTTTGACAAACCATCGCTGCATGAGCGCAATGACGAGGATGGGCGGCAGCATGCTGACCACAGCAGCGGCCATCAGCAGGTTCCACTCGGGGACCTGAGTTGCATCGGTCGGCAGGAAACTGGCGACGCCCAGCACCAGCGTGCGCATGTCCTCACGATTGGTTGCGACCAGCGGCCACAGGTAATCCTTCCAGGCGCCGATGAACACCAGCGTGCCGAGCGCTGCAAAGTTGGTCTTCGACAATGGCAGCAGGATGTCGATGAAGAAGCGCCAGGGCCCGGCACCGTCCATCCGTGCGGCTTCGACCAGCTCAGCAGGCAGCGTCTGGTAGAACTGTCGGAACAGGAAGGTGCCGGTCGCCGAGGCAATCAGCGGCAGGGCGAGGCCGGGGTAGCTGTCGAGCAAATTGATGGTCGGCAGCGGCAGCCACTGAATGCCCAGCCAGTGCAACAGGCTGCGCACGGGGCCGAACAGATCGCTGGCCACTGCATACGTGGGGATGATCCGTACTTCCAGCGGCAGCAATAGCGCCCCCAGCACGGCGAAGAAAATCACCGAACTGTAGCGGCTGCGGAAGTACACCACGGCAAAGGCTGTCAGCGCCGAGAGCGTCAGCTTGCCGATCACCACCAGTGTGGCGACCAGCAGGCTGTTGCCCAGCAGGCGCAGCAGATCGAGACGCCGGGTGACCTGCTGCAGATTCTCCAGCAGTTGGTCGCCGGGAATCACCGCCAGACCGTGGGCGAACAGTTGTGGGTTGCTGACGGTCGCCGAGCAGACCGCGATGTACAGCGGGCCCAGCGCGAACACCAGCCCCAGAGTCAGCAGCAGGTAAGCACCTGCGTTGAACAGCCGGTTATGCTCGATCATGCTTTCACCCCGCGGCGCTGGAAGCGCGACAGGAGTTTGAATTGAGCGACGCTCAGCGCCACCACCGCGAGCAGCATGAGCACTGACAGGGTCGATGAGCCTGCCAGGTCCAACCCCATGAACCCGTCGGTGTAAATCTTGTAGGCCAGCACATTGGTGGTGTCGCCAGGTCCGCCTTGGGTGAGGGTGTCGACCAGGCCGAAACTGTTCGACAGGCTTTCCAGCAGGTCGATGACAAACACGAACAACAGATAGGGCGCGATCAGGGGCAGTTGTATGTCGAGCATGCGCCGCAACGGACCTGCGCCATCCAGTGCTGCAGCGGCGAGGTAGTCGTCGGGCACCGATTTCAGACTGGCGACCAGCATCACGAAGTTGAACGGCACCAGGCACCAGGCATACGCCACGATCAGCAACAGCATGCTCTGTATCGGGCTGGAGTAGGGCGCCCAGGTGCCGGGTGCAATCGCGTTGAGCCAGGCGAAAATACCCATCACCGGATTGGCCAGCACATGAAAGACGATACCGATGGTTGCGCCCGATACCGCGTAGGGCCAGATCAGCAGGTTGCGAAACACGGCGTTGCCGCGCAGTTTCAGTTCCAGGCACAGGGCAAGCACCAGCGCGATGAGGATCGAAAGCACGACGCTCGATAAGCTGAACACCAGCGTCGAGCCCAGCGACGCCAGCACGCCGGGGTCTTTCAGCACACGCCAGTAATTGCTCAGACCAACAAAGATTTCATTGCCGCCGAAGGGTGGCACCAGATGAAACGACCACCAGATGGCCTGGATCGCAGGCCAATAGAAGAACAGGCCGAGCGCCAGCAGTTGCGGCAGGGCGAACAGTAACGCCAGACGTGGCTGTGGGAAATGCGCACGCGGTTTCATGGCGTTGCCTCGTTTGAGTCGTTGCTGGCCTGGGCCTGATGCATCTGTTGAAACAGCCCCAGCAGCTGGTTGGCCCGCAGCGTCGTCTGGCGCAGGGCCAGATCGATGCTCTGGCGACCCGCGAGCGCGTTCTCCATTTCCTGCGACCAGATCAGGCGCATCAGCGTGATAAAACCGCAGCGCAAAGGCGCGGAGGGCTGACCGTCGATATCGGTCAGCGCTGCCAGTCCGACCGTCATTGCCGATGGCTCGCTGGCTGCGGATTGCAAGCGTGCGGCGGCAGCCTGAGTGACAGGCAGGTAGCCCGTCCGTGCGCTGAACATCAACTGATTGTCCGGTTGCAGCACGAATGCCAGAAATTCCGAGACCAGTCGGTAATCCCTCACGGAATGCCCGCGCATCACCCACAGCGAGGAGCCTCCGGGGACATTGGCGCGTCGCTGGGTACCCGCGTAAATCGGCAGTGCCGTGACCTGAATATCGGATTCGGGCGTGCTGTGCACAACATTCCACGCCCCGGTGGAGTCGATCAGCATGGCGCAGTCGTCGGTGGCAAACGCCAGTGCCTGCTGTCCGCTGCGGGTTGCATCCTCATGGACCACCAGACCTTCACGGGCCCATTGCGCGAGGTCTTTCATGAGACGCAGATGGGAGCCTTCGTCGAATTGATAACGGTCACTGCCTGCGGAGCGAACAGCAACGGCGGTGCCTTGCGCTGCGCTGGTCTGCTCCAGCCAGATCCAGGGCGCAAACGCGCTGACGACCGGGCATTTCTGGCCGCTTTTCTTAAGGGCTCGCAAGGCATCCGCAAAAGCTTCCCACGTGGCGGGCGGCGCACTGATCCCGGCAGCGGCCAGCGCATTTCTGTGCGTGTAGAGCACGGCTGTGGACGCCGCAAAAGGCTGCGCCGCGAGCGTGCCGTGATCGTCGGCGTAGTAGCGCCGCAAGGCTGGCAGAAAGGTGTCGTCGGGATAGGCCCTGTGATGATCGGCCATGATCGCCTCGACAGGTCGGGTGGCACCGCCCAAGAGCATGTCAGGCGTGGCGACGTCGTAAATCTCCACCAGTGCCGGGCCTATTCCCGCCCGGTAAGCGGCGACGGTTTTCTGCAGCGTCTGCTCATAGCTGCCCTGGTGAATGCAGTGCAGACGATCCTCTTCCTCGCGTTGCGCATTGAAGCTTCTGCACAAGTCCGCGATGGCACTCCCGGCCGCGCCACTGTGGCTGTACCAGAACTCGGCCGGTGCGGCGAAGGTGTGTGCAGCGAGCGACAGCAGGGCCAGCGTGGAAAATAGCTTACGGATGGAAGGCATGAGAACACTCACAAGAACTCAATGCCATTTAATACAGGTTATGTGTAGTATTTGTGACCTGCGCGACTTTTATTAAATTTTCATGATTGAAGTGTGCAATGGATGGTGGGCGATACACTGCTTCACGCGCCGACTGTTTTAATCCTCCTATGATTTGAAGATTCCATGCCTCTCGACCTCGACACGCCACTTGATTCGCATCAACCGTTGAGCCTCAATGAACGCAAGCTGCTGGACATCCTTCGTCGTCGAGGCGCGATCACCCGTGCCACGGTTTCGACCGAGATGGACCTGGCTCAACAGTCGGTGCACCGGCTTATCGAAGAACTGATCAGCCGTGGTCTGCTGCGCAGCGGCGAGCGCGTCAAAAACGGTCGCGGCCAACCCAGCCCGCGTATCGAACTGATCAACGAAGCGGTGTATGCCATCGGCGTATCGATCAACACCGACTCGGCAGTGGTCTGCGTCGCCGATTTGGGCTGCAATGTGCTGGAACAGGTCACCCTGCGCACGCCGCCGTTAAGCCGCAACAGCACCCTGGATTCGCTGGAAAAGACCATCGAACGCATGCTTCAGCGCAACGGCATCGAAGTGCAACGGGTCGTCGGCATGGGCTTCGCGATTGCCGGCTTTTTTCTCGAGAACCGCCAGATCAATGCGCCTGAACCGCTGCGCGACTGGTCATTGATGGACCTGCAACCGGTGCTGGAAGAACGATTCGGCATGCCGGTCTGGCTGGAAAACAACGCCACCACCGCAGCCATCGGCGAAAGCCTGGTCGGCGTGGGCGCCTGGGCCAGCAACTTCGTCTACCTGTCGTTCAACTTCGGTTTCGGCGCGGGCGTCGTGATTAACGGCAAGCCGTACTTCGGCAGCCACGGCAACGCAGGCGAGATCACCCTTTACAACGACGAAGAGTCGATAAACCGTCCGGCTTTGCGTTACTTGCTCGAAGACCTGCATCAGAGCGGCGTGCAGGTCGACTCGATCGAAGACCTGCGCTTGCGCTTCGACCTCGACTGGCCCGGTGTGGATACCTGGCTGACACGCGTCAAGCCCACCCTGGATCGTCTGGTCAACGCACTGGCCGGGTTGTTCGATCCGCAGGCCGTGGTGTTTGGCGGGCAATTACCGCCCGAATTGGGAAAACGCCTGATCGCCGCGACGACTTTCTGGGGCACCCATCGCTACAACTCCCCACCGCCTCGGCCGCAGTTATTGCTGAGCGAGACGAATGGCGATGCGGCGGCTCTGGGGGCGGCGTTGGTGCCGTTGAAAGAGCGGTTTTTTGTTTGATCTGTCGTCAGTATCGAGTCGAAGCGGGCATTCAACGCATGATGACATCTACGCCAAAAGCATTTTGACGCTCTCAGCCCTTCTGTCTTAGAGCTTGCATCAGTTGCTCAACGACGATGGCTTCAACGGCACCTTCAGTGGCGTCCGCCTCAAAAGCAGCGCAGCAAGCCGATGCCATAGAACGGCGTGATCCATGGGCTTTCTGGAATCGGGCCGCCTAATGTTCGTGCGGTCTGCATTTCCTCAAGCAAGCCCGCGCACAGGATGTCTGCGCAGAGAAATCGATCCAGAAATAACGCTGCTTGCGAAATCGGACCGATCAACAAGCCGTGGTAAACCCAGGCGGGGTCATCATTCGAGGTACTTCCCAGAGGGATCGTTTGTAGGTCGGCTCGCGCTTTAGCAAAGCGAACGTTCGAGATACCCAGAGGGGCAAGAGCACGTTGAATCACTGCATCATCAAGCGTCAGATCGGTCAGCCGTTCAATGAGCCTGCCGATGAATAAGTAGCCGACATTCGAGTAACGCCAGCCGTTTCCAGGGCTGTATCGAAGTCGAGTACCGTCAAGACGTCGCATCATTTCATCTGCCGGCCAAGCGGGCTCACCGTTAGCAATGGCGGTGTGATACTCCGCAAGTTCTCCGTAATCAGCCAGGCCTGCTTCATGCCGCAGTAGCTGGCGCAAAGTGAAAGGTTGATCAGGGATAGGGTCGTCCAACCCGGTCAGTCCATCCTGTACCAACGAGAGGGCTGTCGTAGCCAGGACCGTTTTCGTAAAGCTCCACCATGGGGCTATCAGTTCCAATCGGTCTGGCGTTTGTGGCCGACCATTGGACAAGAGTGAAATGAGCATTGGCTTCCCTGGAGTGGTGAGCGGATCGACAGCCCGACAAGATATCCCAATTACTCTTCTTTGCCGGGTGGGGGGACGTCAGCCGTTTGTGCTGTGATGCACGACTGCTTTTGGCCATTAGCCGCATTTGGCGGGGCAGGCAGGTGCGTTGGCTGGCCATTAACATTTATTCATGCAATCGGTGCTTAAGATTCAAGAAACTCGGCCGATTATACGATATTGCTGAAATTAAGTTGGCTCTAATCATCGTTGAATAAGCCGTATTGTACAGTCGGAGTTGACAAGTGAAGTTACGCCTGAGCTGCAAAGCTATAATGATCGCCCTGTCGTTTGCCTTGTCGAATGTGGCGATTTCTGAAGAGCTTAAAGTGTACAACTTTTCGCCCGTCAATCAGTACAATCTTAATCTTTCAGCCAGCTTTTGGAATCCAATCATAAAGTATGTGTCCGAAAAAAGCGGCGTGAATCTTACGCTGAAGTTAGGGCGAACGTCCTCTGATACAACGAGTTATGTGCTCGCCCAAGAAGTTGATTTCGCTTTTACCAATCATCTGTTTAGCCCGGAACGCGACAAGATGGGCTGGAAGGTGTTTGGTCGCCGTGACGCGCCTGCGCTTGAGGGGCAAATCGTGGTGCCTGCCGACTCGCCAATTCATAGCCTTTCGGAGCTGGAGGGCAAGGAAGTCGTGTACCCGGGACCGGAAGCGTTCATTGCTTATAAAGTCACAAGCTCGGAATTGGTCAAGAAAGGGATCAACACGTCTACTGTGTTTGCAGGGAACATGGACGGTGCTTTCAGCCAACTCCTCAGTGGTAAGGCTCAAGCGATGGGAGCCAATTCACAGCTGGTAAGCGGCTACACGGAGAGAGAAGGGAAGTCGTTCCGCGTACTGTGGAGTTCAGCCTCGTTCAATGATTTGGCCCTCATGGCATCCCCTCGGGTTTCTAAAAAAGAACGTGATGCGGTCGCCAACGCATTTTTTAATATGCAAAACGATCCCGACGGTAGCAGGGTTCTTCGTGAGGCGACCGAGCTGGTCCATGCACCGGCACCGATTACCTTCATTCCTGCGACGGAAGCGGATTATGCGTCCTATCGTGATTTTTATAACAGTTTGCCAGCAAACCTTAAGTAAATAATTTCAACGTTAGCTGGAGAGGCTGTTAATGAATTTCTTTAAAAGCCTGCTGCCCAAATCACTGACGTCGCGAATACTGGCGATGTTATCCATTCTGATACTGACTTTTTTGACGACAGGGCTGGGACTGTTTTATAAAAACCAGCTGCTTCAGCATATTGAAGAGATACAAGACACCGCTAACATGCTCATTGAGGTTGCGGCGCAAGCGGTTGAGGAAAGTGTCGTCATCGGCGATTACGACACCATCAAAAGAACCCTCGAAAAAACCCTGGCTCGCTCGCCGTTCAAGTCGGCCATGTTTATTGACCTGTCGGGTGGCGTGATTCGCCTTGAGGCAGCCAGTGCGCCGGTTGGAAGAGCGCCTGCGTGGATAGAGTCTGAAGTCGCTGCAAGATTATTCGATGTCAATCGCCCGATCACTATTGGCGGAAAAGATTATGGCGTGATGCGTTTGTCTTTTAATGCCGAGAGAATTGCTGCCGAACTCTATAGTCTTGTGATCCAGGCTACATTGTTTGCGGTATTTTTTCTGCTGATAAGTTTGATGTTGATGGGGTTCATGATCAAGCGTTCGCTTGCTCACCTGGGCAAACTTCACTCTTATGAGGCGGAAATTGCTTCAGGTGCAGTGGCAGCAGAAGCGATGTTGGTCGCTGATGCTCCCATGGAAATACAGGAGGCTATAAAAGCGGTAAACCGCACTGCCGCAAGTATGCGCAATCACTTTGGTCTGCGTATCGAATCGTTGATGAATACCTTGGTGCAGCATAAAAATGCCCTGGATGAGGTGTCCATCGTTTGCGAAGTGTCGGCCTCCGGACGTATCACCTACGTTAACGAACGATTCGTAACAAGCTCACAGCACTCGCGAGCCGAGCTTTTAGAGTTGACGATCGATGAGGTCTGGACCGGCATGTCTTCAACCACTGAACCGTGGCAATGGGCACCGGAAAATGAGGTGTGGAACGGTGAGGTCAGGCTCTCAGGTCGCAGCGGCAAGGTTGCATGGCATCGACGCACTATCATACCTATTCTCGATGACCTGGGCGGCGTTGAAAAATATATCTGCATCGATATCGATATCACCGATCGAAAAGAGTTTGAGGTGGCGATTCTGGATAACTCCAGAAGGCAAAACCTTATCGCCTTGTTTGGCCAGCAGGCGTTGACCGAGGAAAACGTCAGTGTTCTGGGTGAACGGGCAACACTGACTGCGGCGCAAGGATTGAACTTGAGCAAGGCCGCTTTACGGGTCATTGATCGAGTGAATCATGAGGTCATCCTCAGCGCGGAGGTTGGCTTCACCGACGTTGAGATCCGCAGTGGTTATCACAATGATTTTTCGAGCGGGACTGCTGCTTCTGTCGGGTTTTTCATTAATGCTGATGCGCCAGATAGCAGGTACGCGCTGCTTCCTGGTGAAACAGTGGACGTTTGCAATATTAGAAGTGGCCTGGAGGTTGATATCTCTTGCAGGGAGGTCTTCAAGGGCGTTCTTGGTGTGTATGCCAGCAGGGATTACACCTTTACGCGTGAAGATGTCAGCTACCTTCAAACACTTGCCAACCTTTTGGCAGCCGCGCTTGAAAGGTATGACGCAAAGAGAAAGCTCACCTACCTGGCCGAAAATGATTCGCTTACCCATCTGCCTAATCGCTGGTTTCTCAGCAATTATCTGCGCGAGATAATTAGTCGGACAACGTCAGCGCCAGATGCAGTAAGCGTCATATTCATAGATTTGGACAGGTTCAAGGCCGTCAATGACACCATGGGGCATTCAGTAGGCGATCAATTGCTTATCCAGGCGGGTCGACGCTTGAAAGGCTGCATGGATGAGAACAGTGTGGTTGCGCGGCTGGGAGGCGATGAATTTTCGATTGTCGTCACACACAACGTCTATTCCGAGAGCCTCATAAAATCGCTGGCGACCCACGTTGTTGATGCGCTGGGCAAACCGTTCAACCTTGGCGGTCAGGATATATTCGTTTCAGCGAGTGTAGGCATCGCTAATTATCCGTTTGACGGGCGTGACACTGGCGTTATCTTGAAGAATGCGGACACCGCCATGTACCATGCGAAAAAAAGTGGCCGTAACAATTTCAAGTTTTACAACGCCAGAATGAACGAAAGTTTAACCAGACGCTTGCAAACGGAAACGCTATTGCGGGGTGCGCTTGATCGCGATGAGTTTATTCTGCATTTTCAGCCAAAGGTCAGCCTCGCCGATGGCAGGATAAGTGGTCTGGAGGCTTTATTGCGCTGGAATCACCCGGAGCAAGGTATGATTTCTCCGGCCGATTTTATCCCTATTCTTGAGGACACTGGCCTGATCATTCCTGTCGGCGTTTGGGTTATACGGAAAGTCTGTGAAACCCTAAAAAGCTGGGAAGAGAACAACATAAGGCTGGTACCGATCGCCATCAATCTGTCCGTCAGGCAGCTTCAAGTCAAAGGCCTGGCTGAGACCGTCAAGCACGTCGTTGAAGCATACGGTATCAACCCCGCTCTTTTAGAGTTCGAACTGACCGAGTCGATGCTGATGATCGATCCCGAGTCGGCGGTTGAGATACTTCGAGATATAAAATCGTATGGTATAAGCCTCTCCGTCGATGATTTCGGAACGGGCTATTCCAGTTTGGCCTACCTGAAGCGGTTTCCTCTTGATGCCCTCAAAATCGACAGGGCGTTCATAAAGGATATCACCAGCAATCATGAGGACGCCGCGATCACCAGGGCAGTAATCGTACTGGCGCACGAATTGGGTCTTAAGGTCATTGCAGAAGGCGTTGAAACAGTCGACCAGCTAGAGCTGCTCGTGGCGTATGGCTGCGATCAAATGCAGGGTTATCTTTTCAGTAAGCCTGTCATCAGTGATGAGTGTGCAGCGATGATCAAATCGTCACGCAGTCTGGATATAGGGTTTTCTGAAAGCGGTGTGGCGTAGCGTAGTAGTGATAGCCTCTGCGAGAGCGGTCATGGCGCGCCGCTGTACGCAGCGCCCACTTTTAGCTGTTAGCCGACAGCTTCAGGGGGGATCTGCACGATGTGGGTCGCGTGAGAATCCTCTATTCGAATGAAGCCTCCGTCGTAAAGCGTGTCCAACAGCATGCTGAGTGTTGGGTCAACCCGCTTCCAATTTCAATCATTGGCGAACGGTGGTAACGAAGTATCGTGAGACGACCCAGAGCATGAAATCCTTTGCGGCTGTGGCCAAGGGTTTCTCAGATCATTCGCCTGGAGGTCTGCGCCAGCCTTAAGATTATTGACGAAGTTTTAGTTGATGGCACAATAGTGGCCTCTATCGCTGTCGTATGAGGCAGTGGTAAGGCCGCAATTCTTGAATGGATTCGGACAGACGTTCTGTTATTGACTAAGGAAAATCGTAAATGAAACGCTTGAAGACACTGGGCCTTGCGGCAATGCTGGTATTGAGCGGCTGCGCCAGTTTTACCAAGGACGAAGTAGCGCCAGTCACCATGCCTTCCATGGCCAGCTACACGAATAAACCCAACGTGTTCGTTGCGTTCGATTTCTACCAGGGCACACCCGGAACCACCGGCGCAGTAGAAGTACCGCAAGCTCGGGATGCACTCAAGCCCCAACTGCAAAAAGCGCTGACTGACTCTGGGTTGTTTGGCCGAGTGACCCTTGATGAGTTCAAGAAACAGCCAGGCGACTACAGCCTGCACCTCAAGGTGTATAACCATCCGCCAAGCGGTGGCCAATTGGTGATGGCGTTTATCAGTGGTCTGACTCTGACTATTATTCCGTCGATGGCCACCGATCAGTACAGCATGAGCCTGGAGGCGCAGGATTCCCAGGGTAAGGTGCTTAGAACAGTCGGTAACCATGATGCAATCAACACCTGGATAGGTATCTGGTTTGTGCCGATGATGGCCAATACACCGCAGAAGGCTGTTAACGATACGTTTACGCGCCAGGTCAATTCACTGCTCAAGCAGTTGGTGGAGAGCCAGAGTCTGAAGTACTCAATGCTGAAGGTTACTGTTCCGCAGGCGTAATGAACTGACCGTCCGAAAAAAAGAGCCCATTTGGGCTCTTTTTTTATTTGTGATTCAGCGCTTGGGTAAACAGTGGGTCGCTGTATAAAGCCTTGAGCAAATCACGCACCAACGGGTTGTAGGCGTTTGCCGCATTGGGGATAGCGACGGCCCCCAAAAAACTGCTGTTCCATTGGCTGCTGACCTGCTTGGTAGCGTCATATTCAACTTTCGCGCCGTTGATCAGGGTGAAGTGCGCGGCGATTGTGCCGGTGCCTGTACCCATTCCAGCGGTCAGTTCATTCTGCGTAACCAGCACATTTAGCTGGCGTGGCGATTGCGGGTCGATGAGATCTGCGCGGTCCAGTTCACCCGTCAGGGCATCCTGGATGTGTTGCGTGATGCTGCCGCTAGGGGATGTGACAGGATTGCCGCGCACTTGCAGTGAATCCTGACCTGCCGCAGCGCTGACCTGAGTCTGACGGATCGGTAAAAGGGGAGGCGTTTGCTTGAGCTTCTGGACGTTATCGAAGCTGGGCTCGTAACGCGTCATGGTCACGCCACAGCCTTGTATCAACAGTGCAAGCACCGCAACCAACAGTAGATTTCCTTTCACTGCATTTCCTTGTCTGAGTTATTTGGGGGCGTGATTATCAGGAACCTCAGATTCAAGGGCAATGCTTGATAGCCTGCTGGCCTACATCCTCAGCGCTATAGCCTCTGCCACAAGGCACTCCAGCGCAAACTGCTCGGTATAGGTCATCTGAATCGGCGTGGTCTCGCCCTTGACGGTCCGTTCCCCATCGAGGATGTAGCGAATGCGTTTGTCGGTCACCCCGATGCGCTTGGCAATCCACGAAGGGGTTTGACCGATGCGCGAGATCAGTTTGTCGGCATATTCGGTGGAGGGGTTATAGAGTTCTGCGTTGGGTGTCATGGTGTGTCCAGATGGAAGTCAGGCGCTATAGATGCGGGGGAGTATGCAGCACCGTGCGCTGTTCGTCGCCGTGGGGCTGGCAACCGACACGTATTATGCAGCGACTGGCAGATTGCCTTCGCTAGCAAGCTCGCTCCCACAGATGCCTGTCTTCAGGAGCAGGCCCGTTCCCGCAGGATCCTGTCTCCAGGAGCACACCGCGCAGCGTCACTCAATGCAAGTGGCGGATGGGGCGATCCTTCGCCCGTCCTCAGTCAGCAACGATCAGAGCTTCACGCCCAGTGTTACAAACGCGCTGCGCGGTGTGCCCACTTGAAGGATCTGCAGGTTGCCCGCCGGGTCGGTGGCTGCGCTGGCGTCGGTGTTGAGGGTGGAGATGTAGCGTTTGTCGAACAGGTTGACCATGTTCAGCGACAGCGTGGTGTCCTTGAGGGCGCCGAGTTTGCCGAAGTCATAGCCGAGGTTGGCGTTTGCCAGCCAGTAGCCGCTGACACTGGAGTCATTGGTGTAGGTGTAATAGCGCTTGCTGATGTAACTGCCTTGCAAGCCGGCGTTCCAGTGTTCCCAAGTCCAGTCCAGGTTGCTCGAGTACATCAGTTTCGGTGTATCGACGACGGTCTTGCCTTTGACATGAACGGTGTTGCCGCCGCTGGCGTAGTCATCGTCGTAAGTGCTGTGGTTGTAGGACATGGAGTTGGACCAGCGCCAGTTTTCATTGGGCGTCAGGCCGAACGACAGTTCCAGTCCTCGACTGGTGACCGAACCGACGTTGGCGACGCCGTTCTGGCAGATGACGATGCCGGTGCAGTTGGTGATGGCGACCAGGCGGTTATCGAATTTGGTGTTGTAGATCGCCGCCGAGGCCGAATACAGTTTGGTGCTGCGGCGCACGCCCAATTCGACGGTTTTCGAGGTTTCCGGCTTCAGGTCCTTGAAGCCGTTCTGCGCATCGACGGCGCTCTGCGTCGTGAAGAACGGGCTGTACCCGCCACTCGGGAACGCAGCCATGTTTTCCGAGTAAGAAGTGAAGACTTCGTCGTCCTCGTCGAGTTTGTAGGTTGCGCCTATTTGCGGCAGAAACCTGTCCCGCGCTTGCAGCGAGCCACTGGCGTAACCGCCGCCTTTGCCTTCGGCTGTTGAGGTCGTCACAGTATTTTTCGCGCCGAACTCAAGTTTGAGGCGGTCATCGAGCAGGGTGTAGGTGTCGCGCAGGTAGAACTGCCGGGTCAGGTCGTTGTAACTCTGATCCAGAACGGTGGCCGCCAGGGGCAGGCCATCGGTTTTGACGATGTGGTTCTGCGGCGTCGCATTGGTGGTATCGAACAGGTAACGCGAAATGTCGTTCTTGTTGGACTGAATCCAGAACCCGCCCTGAATTTCATGCTGGCCGAGATAGTAGGTCAGCGAGCTCTGGAAGCCGGTTCGATCGATGCCGTATTTTGTGCTGCGAATCGAATTGCTCGGCACTGTCGTCGAGCCGCTGGTGTAGACGAACGGGTAATACGAGTTGCCCCGCCCCGAGTCATGGTGGTGATAGACGGTCGCGTCCAGGACCAGATCATCGGTCAGCGAGAAATTGCCGTTGAGGATGTCCAGTTCGTCGTCGCGCAGGCTGCTGGCGTTGTAGGTCGCATCGTTTGCGCTGGTTACCCCGCCGGTATAAATGCCGTTGGCCGCATTGACCGCGCGGGTCCAGTCCGGCGTGTAGTAGCTCCAGTTGTAGCCCAGACGCTGGATGATGCTCTTCGACAGGTTCGGCAGGTTGGCTTCGTCATGTGACGAGGTGCTGTGGAAGAAACTGACCCGGTTGTCGCCGAAGTTGTAGTTGACCTTGGCGTTTACTGCGTCGGACTTTTGCGGGTTGCTGTGGCCTTTCCAGGCGTCGGCATCGTACTTTTCGCCTGACACGTACGCTGAAAGTCCGTTGTATTCGCCAGTATCGACCCGCATGAAAGTGCGCGAGGTGTCGTAGCTGCCCAGGGTTTGCGACAGGCGCGCGCCGAACTCTTTATCGGGATTGGAACTGGTGAACTGGATGGTGCCGCCCAGATCGCTGTTCGATGCCGTGCCCAGTGAGCCGATGCCGGGTGCCACTTCGCTGGAGGCGATGTTTTCAGCGATGATCGCGCGGGTGATGCTCAGGCCATTGAAGTTGCCGAAGCTCATGTTGCCGAGGGTGACGCCGTCCAGCGTGTAGCCCAGGTGGTGCATATCGAAGCCGCGCAGGCTGATGCGCTGGCTGCCTTCCTCACGGCCCAGCGGGTCACCAGACTGAAAGTTGACCCCAGGCAGGCGTTGCAGAACCTTCATCGGGCTGGTGCCTGCCGAGTAAGCCTTCACATCCTTTTGCGTCACGCGCTGCACCTGGCGAGTCTCGCCCTGACCGATCACTGACACCGTGCCCAGCGTCATGGCGGCGGTGTCGTCGCTGGCGGGCGCCGTTACCGAGGTGGGCACCTCGTCATCGGCCTGAATGAACGGGCTGATCAGGCACAGTGAGTTCAATGAAACCAGCAGCGCTAGGCGCGTTACCGGGAATCGAGGGGCACGCGGTATCGATCGATTGTTCATGGAAAGATTTTCCTGGGGGCGTCAGGGCGCCGCGCTTGCGGCGGGTCATGTGGTTAACGACAGGTTTTTGTTTCAGGGGCTTTCGGTAATCACCGACAGGCGACTGATGCCGGCCTTCTGCACATCGGCCAGTACCTGCGCCACGCGGCCGTAACCCGTCGCCTGATCGGCGCGCAGGCTGACGGCGACGTCCGGGTTTTTGCTGTGCAGGGCTTGCAGCGCCTCCGGAAGTTGCTCCAGCGCTACAGCTTCGCTGTCGATGAACACGCCGCCAGTGGCGTCGACACTCAGCACCACCGGGTCGGCCTGATCCAGTGAGGTGGTGGCGACGGTCTGCGGCAGGGCCAGCGGTATGGCGTTATTGAGCAGCGGTGCGGTGACGATGAAGGTCACCAGCAGCACCAGCATCACATCCACCAACGGCGTGATGTTGATGTCGCTGATTGCATCGTCATCATTGGACGTGGAGAAGGACATGTCAGCTCACTCCTTTCAGGCTCGGGGCCGTCTTGTCGCGATGGTCGGGTTGCAGCCGGAAGGCGTTGCGTTGCGAGAGGTTGAGGAAATCCACGGCGAACTCCTCAAGGTCCGCGATCACCAGCTTCAGACGCCGCCCGAAGAAGTTGTAGGCCAGCACCGCAGGCACCGCGACGGCGATGCCGACGCCGGTCGCTACCAGCGCTTCGCCAATGGGCCCGGCGACCACCGCAATGCTCGCCGACCTGGCCTGGCTGATCGCAGTGAGTGCATGAATGATCCCGAACACCGTACCGAACAGGCCGATGAAGGGCGCGGTGCTGCCGATCGATGCCAGCAGGATCATGCCGCTCTCCAGGCGACGACGTTCCTTGTGGATCTGTTGGCGCAGGCTGCGCTCGAGCAAGTCCTGGCGGTTCCAGCTGTGGCCCAGGTCCGGCGAGTCGTGGGGCGCGGCGAGGGCCTGCGCGCCGGCATCGGTCAGGCGCGCCAGGCTGCCTTCACTGTTCGGCAGGTGCAGCGCATTTTTGAGGTCGCGGGCGGCCCAGAACTGCGTGGCGTAGCGTCGGTTCTGCCGGGTCAGTCGCCAGTGCTGAAAGGTCTTGCCGAGCAGCAGCGCCCAGGTCACCAGCGAGAAAATCACCAGCAGGGCCATTGAGGATTGGGTAATGAGTACGGAGTAAGCAGTGTTCATGACGTGAGCCTCAGGGTGCGAGTTTGAAAGCCATGGGGACGTTGACCCAGCCTTCTACCGGGGTGTCGCCGCGTTTGGCGGGAATAAAGGTCCATTGCCGGACGGCTGCCTGCGCGGCGTCGTCCAGCGCCGGGACGCCGCTGCTTTGCAGCACCTGCACCTGGTCGGTACGTCCGTTGGGCAGCACATGCACACGCAGCATCGTCGTGCCTTCCTGATGGCGGCGGGCGGCGGCGGGCGGGTAGACCGGTGGCGGATTGTTCAGGTAACCGGCGCGGCCTATGGGCGCGGTGGTGGTCTGTGATGCCGCTGGCGCAGGTCTTGGCGCTGACGCTGCAGCAGGCGTCGGTGTGGGCGCCGCGATGGAAGGCGCCGGCGCAGCAGGTTTGGCGACAGGTTTGCTTGGTGCGGTTCTGGGCTGCGCCTTGGGCTTGGGTAGCTCGGCAGGTTTGGGCTCAGGAGGCGCTGGCGTGGGGGCTGGCTCCGGCCTGGGAGCTGGCGCAGGCGCAGGCGGCTCCGGTGCTGGCTCGGGCGGCGTCGGTTGTGCAACCGGCGGCGCAACGGGCGGCGGNGGCGGGGTCGGCTCGGGCGCTTGCGGGTGATCGGCCATCAGCCACGCTGCCAACGCGGCATGCAACCCGATCGCCAGTGCAATCGCCAATGCGGCGTGCGGCCATGTGCGTGGTGCGTTGTGGCTGTGCTGCTGGACGACAAGCGACGAAGGGGCAACGTTGCAGTTACCCACAGGCTGATGGGGCCAGTGGCGTAGCTGACGCGGCGGTAAGCGGCGGGACAGTATCAGCGTTGACATGAATTCAGCTCACCCGTGAAAGAATACAAGCCCGTCGTGTTGGCGAGAGGCTCGTTTCAACTGGAGCTGATATTAATACTCGTTGTGTGTATTAATTATGACCGCCGCCGTGTGATCGTGGTTTTCTGCTGTTGAAAGTGAACCCGGCTTGTCGCGCAATTGTTCGTAAATTTCATTAGGCAAGGCATTTGCTGCAATGCTATCTGTCCAGACTTGCCAGGTTCGTACTGACACGAAAACGTATTGCCGCGCAGGCTGGGCAACAGGGCGTCACCCTCTTGATCCGCGGTTCACACCTTGGACAGAAACGGGAGAACTCGATGAAATTGCTACGTTACGGTGAAAAAGGCTTGGAGAAACCCGGGCTGCTGGATGCCAACAACCAGATCCGCGACCTGTCTGCGCACATCAGGGATATCGCGGGCGAGGCACTGAGCCCGGCCAGTCTGGCGAGCCTGGCGGCAATCGATCCTGCCAGCCTGCCGCTGGTTTCGGGCCAACCACGTATCGGGGCGTGTGTCGGGCAGGTCGGCAAATTCATCTGCATAGGCTTGAACTACGCTGACCACGCGGCAGAGTCGCAGATGGACGTGCCGAAGGAACCGATCATCTTCAACAAGTGGACCAGTGCTATTTGCGGTCCCAACGATGATGTCCAGATCCCCCGTGGTTCGCTCAAGACCGACTGGGAGGTCGAGCTGGGCGTGATCATCGGCAAGGGCGGACGTTACATCGACGAAGCCGATGCCATGGAGCATGTAGCCGGGTATTGCGTGATCAATGATGTGTCCGAGCGCGAATGGCAGCTTGAGCGCGGCGGGACCTGGGACAAGGGCAAAGGCTTCGATACCTTCGGCCCTTTAGGTCCGTGGCTGGTGACTCGCGACGAGATTGCCGATCCTCACGCGCTCGACCTGTGGCTGGAAGTGGATGGCCATCGTTATCAGAATGGCAATACGCGCACGTTGATTTTCAGTGTGCCGCAACTGATCGCCTACCTGAGCCGTTGCATGAGCCTGCAACCAGGCGATGTCATCTCGACGGGGACACCGCCGGGTGTGGGACTGGGCGTGAAGCCACAACCTGTCTTCCTGCGTGCAGGGCAACGCATGCGTCTGGGGATCACGGGGCTGGGCGAGCAGAGTCAGTTGACCGTTCCGGCCGACTGACCCGCTGCCAGCAGGGAGCTGGCAATCGGCTCCCTGTCATGCAAACTGTCAGCCCTGCACAAACGCCAGCAGGTCTTTGTTAAGCGTCTCTGCATGGGTCACTGCAAACCCGTGCGGTGCTCCTGAATACACCTTAAGTTCGGCACCCTTGATCATCGCAGCAGCCCGTTTGCCCGAGGCTTCGAACGGCACCACCTGATCATCGTCACCATGAATCACCAGGGTCGGCACATCGATTTTTGCCATGTCCGGGCGGAAGTCGGTTGCGGAGAACGCTGTCACGCAATCCAGCGTGCCCTTGAGGGAGGCGAGCAGGGCGATGTTCAGCGTTTGCGTCTGTACGCCTTCGGAGACTTTCTGGCCGTGGTTTATGCCATAGAACGTGCTGGCGAAGTCGCTGATGAACTGGGCGCGGTCCTTGAGCAGGCCTGCCATGATGCTATCGAATATGGACTGGTCGACGCCTTCCGGGTTGTCAGCGGTCTTGAGGAAGAACGGTGTGACCGAGCCCAGCAACGCCAGTTTGGCCACCCGCTTGCTGCCATGTTTGGCGATATAGCGGGTGACGTCACCGCCGCCCATGGAGAAACCCACCAGTGTCACCTCGCGCAGATCGAGGTGTTCGATCAGATCGGCGATGTCGTCAGCGAAGGTGTCATAGTCATAGCCGGTCCACGGCTGACCGGAACGACCGAACCCGCGGCGGTCGAAGGCGATGGTGCGATAGCCCCGGCTGCTCAGGTATTCCATCTGGTATTCCCACATGTCCGCATCCAGCGGCCAGCCGTGGCTGAACAGGACCGGTTTGCCCGTGCCCCAATCCTTGTAATAGATCTCGGTGCCATCTTTGGTGTTGAACGTGCTCATGCAGATTCCTCTCGATGTCAGGTTCTCGATGTCGGGGTTATCGGGCGAGCGCTTTGGTGCGCAGGCGGGTGCACGCCTTCGGCAGCTCCCGATAATTCCGGCAGTGAGGGTTTTGCATAGTTCAGTCGAGAAGACTGAGCGTACTGCCCAACCGCGGTTTTCTGAAACATTGCCTCATCGTATTTCCTGCCGAAACCGAACTTGCCGCGCATACGGGAATCAGTTCATTGGGGTCGAGGCTTGCCTTGCCCTGTCCATGGTTTGACTTGCCCATTGAAGGAGAAAACTGCGTGGCGTCTCAGCTGAAAATCTTGATCCTTTCGGGTCTGCTGTTATTCGCAGGCAGTTTCAATCTCCAGGCGGCCGATGTACCTGCATTACCGATGGGCGCGGCGGTGCCGGCAGATGACAAGGCTGCTGAAAAGGCTGACCCCAAAGCCGACCCCAAGGCTGCTGACAAACCCGCCCCGAAAGCGGATGACAAGGCGGCGGACAAGGACAAGGCCGATGCGAAACCGGCTGATGGTGCAGAGCCTGCGGCCGAGGCTCCCGAGTTGCTGGTGCAGGGCGGGTTACTCGGCGCCATCAGTACCAGCATCGATGACGTCCAGGAAAAGCTCAACCTGGATGACAATCTGTTCGACGCTTGGCAACTGCGTGCCGATCGTGCCGCCGACGAGCTGGAAAAGCTGGTCAACAAACGCACTACTCGTTCCCCATGGAGCGTCGCCGGGGACTTCCTCGCCCTGTCTTTTGTATGGATCGCATCGTTTGCGGTTCTGACCACGCTGGGTCGTTTTCTCGCCGTACGCTTGTGCCGCACACCGTTCATGCGGGTGCGCGCACGCAGTCAGGCGCTGCTCAAGTACGTGTTGCCATTTACCCTGCCAGCCATCGTCTGCCTGCCGTTGACCCTTTACGTCAGCCATTTCATGCCGTCTTCGGTAGGCCGTGCGCTGGCACTGTGTTTCGCGTATGCAACCAGCAGCGGCATCGTCTCGACTTCGGTGCTGCTCTGCGTGATCGTGATGTTCAATTTCGGCCACAAGCGTGCCGCCGTGCGCATGATTCGCCGCTACGCGCCTAGGCCATTGTTCGTGGTCGGCTTCCTCGCGGCGCTGAGTGACGCGTTGACCAGTCCGCAGATCGCCCGCCAGTTGGGCAGTAACGTCACCACCAGTGTTGCGGTGTTTACCGGGCTGTTCGCCTCGGTGGTGTTCTGCATGCTGATCATCAAGGTGCGTCGCCCGGTGGCCCACCTGATCCGTAACCGCTCATTGAGCAGTCGCCTGCAACGGCCCGCGCTGCAACAGTCGTTGAAGATATTCTCCAAGCTGTGGCACCTGCCGATCCTGCTGATGATTCTGGTCTCGGCGATCAACCTCATCGGTGCCGGTGAGGACAGTCAGCAAGCGCTGCGTTGTGCGTTGTTCACTACCATTCTGCTGATTGCCACGGTGTTCCTCAGCACCGTGTTCCAGCACCTGTTCAAACCGACCGAGACCCTGGGTCGCGGCGGGCATGTGTACAAGGCGCGTCTGTTGAGCCTGGTGTATGCGGTGCTGCGTATCGCGCTGGCCATCGGGTTCATCGAGATCCTGGGCCGTATCTGGGGCTTCTCGATGTTCGAGTTTGCCCAGCGCAACACCCTTGGCCGGGTGATCAGTGATTCACTGAGCAGCATCGGTCTGATCTTCGTCGTCACTTGGCTATTGTGGGTGGTGCTCGACACCGCCATTCAGGAAGCCCTGAAACCGCCGGTCAATCATCGCAGCGGTCGCCAGCCAAGCACTCGGGTCAAAACCATTCTGCCGCTGCTGCGTAATGCGGTAAAAATCATTCTGGTAGTGATCTGTGCGATCACCACCATGGCCAACTTGGGCATCAACGTGGCACCACTGCTGGCGGGTGCCGGGGTCGTCGGTCTGGCCATCGGTTTCGGTTCGCAGCAACTGGTGCAGGACGTGATCACCGGCCTGTTCATCATCATCGAGGACACCTTTTCGGTGGGCGACTGGGTGGTGCTGAGTACCGGCCATTCCGGGTCGGTGGAAAGCCTGACCATTCGCACCGTGCGCCTGCGTGACGGCAAGGGGTTCGTGCACTCGGTGCCGTTCGGGCAGATCAAGGCCGTTACCAACCAGTCGCGGCAATTCGCTTATGCGTTCTTCTCGGTGCAGTTCACCTATGACTCGGACATCGATGACGCACTGGCGCTGATCCGCGAGACCGGCCAGTCGATCAGCGAAGACATCCTGCTCAAGCACAACCTGCAGGGACCGCTGGAGGTCTTCGGCGTCGACCGCATGGACCTCAATGGCGTGGTGCTGACCGCGCAATTTCGTACCTCTTCGGGCGGTCAGTACGCGGTGGGACGTGCGTTCAACGAGCGTCTCAAGCGGCTTGTGGACAAGAATCCGAGCGTACGCTTTGCGCAGACTTATCCACAGATGGTCATGGGGCCGGGCTTCAATAATCCGCAGGCTGGTGTCGAAGCCGAAGGGCCACCCGCGCCCTCGGACCCTGCCATGGCGACACCTTCTGCGCCTGCGCCCGCGCCGCTCAGTCTGTCCAAGGGCAACAGCACGCCGGGGCCGGCAGCTCAGTAACTCAACCGACATGCGCGGACGCTGCAACGCTTTGTCGCGGCGTCATTAACCCGCCAGGCTGCGCAACTGTTGGGGGTTGGCAGGCAACGTGTTATGTTTGCAGGCGTTTTTCAATTGTTCGTTTGATTATCTGATACCGAGCCTGCTGACTCTATGCGAATGCGCCTTATGCTGTTGGGCGGCGGGAATGCCCTCGGGCAGGCGCTGATTCGTCTGGGTGCCGAGGAAGACATTGGTTTCCTCGCACCACGTCCACCGCAAGACGGCTGGGACGTGGCGAGCCTTACGCAACTGCTTGATGACACCCGTCCCGATGCCCTGATCAACCTTGCTTACTACTTCGACTGGTTTCAGGCGGAGACCGTCAGTGAAGCGCGCCTGACTCATCAGGAGCGCTCTGTCGAGCGTCTTGCCGAACTCTGTCAGCACCACAACATCACGCTGGTTCAGCCGTCCAGCTATCGTGTGTTCGATGGTTCCCGCGCGACGGCCTACAGCGAAAAAGACGAGCCTGTACCTCTGGGCCTGCGCGGTCAGGCCCTGTGGCGTATCGAGCAAAGTGTTCGTGCGACCTGCCCGCAACATGTGCTGGTGCGTTTCGGCTGGCTGCTGGATGACAGCACCGATGGGGTGCTGGGCCGCTTTCTCTCGCGTGCGAAAGAACCCGGAGAGCTGCTGCTCGCCGACGATCGTCGCGGCAACCCGACGCCGGTCGACGATGCGGCGCGGGTGATCATTTCGGTCATCAAGCAACTCGATTGCGAAGCGCCGCTGTGGGGCACCTACCACTACGCCGGACACGAGGCGACCACGCCGCTGGCGCTGGGGCAGGCAGTGCTCACCGAAGCGCGTCTGCTGCACGCGCTGGCTATCGAATCGCCCACTGCGCAGGCCCACGCCGCGCGCCCCGATGCAGGCGAAGAACCGCAGCACGCGGTCTTGGCCTGCAAGAAAATTCTCCACACTTTCGGCATCAAGCCCCGCGCCTGGCGGGCCGGTCTGCCAAGCCTGCTGGATCGGTATTATCGACATGTCTGACGCTCCTGTTCTGATCACTGGAGGTGCGGGTTTTATTGGCTCGCACCTGACCGACGCATTGCTTGCCAGTGGGCAGGCCGTGCGTATCCTCGACAACCTCTCGGCAGGCAAGCGCAGCAATTTGCCGCTCGATAACCCGCAGGTCGAACTGATCGAAGGGGACGTGGCCGATGCCGACCTGGTCAAGCGCGCGGCGCAGGGTTGCAAGGCCGTCGTGCACCTGGCGGCAGTGGCCTCGGTGCAGGCGTCGGTAGACGACCCGGTGCGCACCCACCAGAGCAACTTCATCGGCACGTTGAATGTCTGCGAAGCCATGCGCGAAGCGGGCATCAAACGGGTGATCTTTGCTTCCAGCGCGGCGGTGTACGGCAATAACGGTGAGGGCGAAGCGATCACCGAGGACACCACCAAGGCACCGCTGACCCCTTACGCCTCGGACAAGCTGGCCAGCGAGCACTACCTGGATTTCTACCGTCGCCAGCATGGCCTGGAACCGGTGATCTTCCGCTTCTTCAACATTTTCGGGCCACGCCAGGACCCATCGTCGCCGTACTCCGGCGTGATCAGCATCTTTGCCGAGCGTATCCGCAAAGGCCTGCCGATCAGTGTGTTTGGCGATGGTGAGCAGACGCGGGATTTCTACTACGTGGGCGATCTGCTCAAGCTGCTGCTGCAGGCTCTGTCACGAGACAGCGCCATCGAAGGCGCGATCAACGTCGGTCTGAACAAGACCACGTCGCTCAATGAGTTGCTGTCGGCACTCTCGCAAGTGGTCGGCAAACAGCCGGAAGTCAGCTATCAGGCACCGCGCTCGGGCGACATCAAGCATTCCCGCGCGAGCAACCAGCGCTTGCTGGAGCACTTCACCATCGACGAGCCAACGCCACTGGTGCGTGGGCTTGAGTTGTTGATGGGATAGTGAGTCCCGCGCTAAGTGCTTGTCGTTATCCGTGCCTCAATCAGCCCTGAAGAAGGTGCTTATGCACCAGAGCATGGAAGGCTATGACGACTGCGATGGACTGAGGCTTTGGAATATGCGGCCTCGGTTACACCGATGCACCGTCTGCACGGGTTTTACTGCCTGTTTCGGCAAATGGTGTCAGCTACCAATTGCCTGCGGCCCAACGCTGGTGTGAGATCTATTGGCTGGTTGCGCAGGATTTAGCTTCCGAATATGTAGGAGCATTCTGCATTTTTTGTAATTGATGATTTTAAGGTGTTCAGCAATTTCAATGGCTTCTAGTATCCATCGTCATTCTTATGAAGGACGCATGGCATGCAAGACGAAGATGAACTAGAGGTAGAAAATCTCGGCGAGGTCAACGTGCACCAAGTGCCGGGAGAGATCGCAGTACCGGGCTTTATTGAAGCATATTTGGCTTATCTTTCTACTGAAAAGGAAACCGATAGCGCACCGGTCATTTTGACGTCACTCCTCTTGAGTCTTATTGGGTTGCTGCTGTTTGTAGTTGGGGGCGCTTTTATCATATTTGGCCCTGACACTGTTCGTATCGACTATCTGACCGGGCTAACGTTTCTTCAGTTTCTTCAACTTTACCCAGGTCCTATCGCTTCCGTAGGTGTGCTGGTGTACGGCATCAGCACCTTTCTTCGTTCCTCGGGCATAGTTGAGCCGATGATTCCGGAGCAGTTCCTGACGGCTAATTACGACCTGAAATTGCCAGAGGGAATTGACGATGATAAGCCGCTGGCGATCACCTATGTCGGTGATGGCGTATTCAGAATTGAGGATACTGTCGAGCAGGCATAATAAGCTTCGGCCCGAAAAGACGTTCAAGAGTCTGGCCATTTTACCTCCTCAAGGCAGTTTTTCGAGGTGCGAAGAGGCAACTTGAACAGGGCTTGAGTTTCTTTGATACAGCTTCACCACTTGGGGGAAGAGCGGATCGAAAGATGCTCTGCTCATCCGCGAACTGTTGAGAACCGATAAGCGTTGTGCACTGGCACGAGCGTCAGCAGCTCCCGCAAAAAACAAAGGCACCCAATAAGGGCGCCTTTGTGCTTGTGGCGCTTAAGACGTTCAGGTCAGAACTTGTAACCCACACCCACCATGTACACCCACGGGTCGATGTCCACGTCGACCTTGGTCTTGCCGACGGCCAGGGCTGACGGGCCGTCCACGGTTGCTTTGGTATCGATGTCGACGTACCAGACCGAGGCGTTGAGCAGTACGTTGTCGGTGATCATGTAATCCATGCCCAGCTGTGCGGCCAGGCCGACCGAGTCCTTGAGCTTGAGGTTGCTGAAGCCCTGATCCTTGCGGTTGCCGGTCAGGTCGGTATCGAAGAACGTGGTGTAGTTGATGCCCACGCCAGCGTACGGCTGGAATTTCGACGACGGTTCCATCGGGTAGTACTGCAACGACAGCGTCGGCGGCAGTTGTTTGATATCGGCCAGCTTGCCATCCAGGCCAGGCCCGAGGCCTTTGACCGACACAGTGTGGCTGAACGGTGTGGCGGCCAGCAGCTCGATGCCGACGTGCTGGGTCAGCATGTAGGCGAAGGTCAGGCCCAGCTGGTTTTCGCCGTCGACAGTCGCTTTGGTGCCGGAAACCTTGGTGCCGTCGAGGCGCACTTCGCCGCTGTCTTCATTGGGCTGAACGTGCGCGACACCGGCGCGAACGATGAAGTCGCCAGGCTCGTAGGCGTGTGCCGCGACCGGGGCGGTGAGGGCAAGCGCGACAAGGGACGCGCGTAGCAGATGCTTGTGCATGGAGGCTCCAGAGATCAGTCAAAATTTATGGGCGTAATGTTAAAGCGCTGTCGAGCGGCGACTTTGACTCAGCTCAATGAAATCGCTGGGAACCTCGTGATCCTTATGAATCCGGCAACTCGTAGACAAGAATCTTGTCTGCCTGCATCTGATAACCCGCTTCTGCCAGTTCGCTGGAAGACGACTTGGCCTGCATCGGTCCTTCGATCCAGTACGGCTGATACAGCTCATCGACCTTCACACCCAGCTCGCTCGTGACATGCACGATCTGGTTCGCCGGTGGCGGCGGCACATGGATGCAGGCGCCGAAATACGGCACCAGCAAAAACTCCGTCACCCGGCCTTCCTCACTGACCTCGAGCGGCACGATGTAGCCCGGTAAACGCACCAGTTTGCCGTCCAGTGCCTTGACCACCGGCGCATGCGGCGCCAGTTGGTGAGCCGCAGGCGCTGCCTCCATGGCCAGTGCATCGGACAGCTTGGACATATCGTGAAGCGGAGTCGTTACCGGCTTCACCACAGGTGCATCGGGTGGAATCATGTCATTCCAGGTCAGCTCACGCGGCTCGGCGGCCCACACTTGAGTGGTAACCGAGAACAGCAGAGTGAGTAGCATGCGCCGCATCATGAAGGTCCTCATAAACGAATCGACAGTCCATCGGCCAGTGACTGCCTGTAGGCTCGCCAGGCTGGCACGGTTCCCATCAACAGCGCGCAGCCGAGAATGGCACCGAGCAATGTCCATTCATATTGGCCAGGTGGCATAGACGACAGGTACAGACCGTAGTTGTCGAGCACGTAGTCGCGGGCCACGAAGATGCCGATATAGAGCAGCGCAAGGCCGCTGATGACACCCGCCAGCGCCAGGGCGAAGGCTTCGAGTATAAGCAGACTTGCGATATGCCAGGGACGCGCGCCGACCGAGCGCAGGATGGCCATTTCCCGGCGCCGTTCATTGAGGCTGGTAAGAATTGCGGTCAGCATGCCGATCAGCCCGGTCAGTACCACGAACAGCGAAATCACGAACAGCGCCTTTTCCGCCGTGCCCATCAGGCTCCACAGCTCCTGCAGTGCCACGCCGGGCAGAATCGCCAGCATCGGCTCACCACGGTATTCGTTGATCTCGCGTTGCAGGCTGAAGGTGGAAATCTTGCTGTTCAAGCCCAGCATGAAGGCAGTGATCGCAGTCGGCGTCAGGTCCATATTGCGCGCCTGATCGGCTGAGATGCGCTCGTTGCCGCGTGCCGGGGCGCCGTTGTGCCAGTCGATATGAATGGCCTCCATGCCGCCCAGACTAATATGCAGCGTGCGGTCCACCGGCGTACCGGTCGGCTTGAGGATGCCGACCACGGTGAACGGTTTGTCGTCATGCTTGACCAGACTGATCGCGGCGACACCGTGCGCCAGGACCAGCTTGTCGCCCAGCTTGTAATGCAGCGCCTTGGCGACCTCCGAACCCAGCACCACTTCAAAGGGATCGGTCTTGAACTCGCGTCCTTCGGCCATCTCCAGGTGCTGTTGGCGACCGAACTGATAATGCTCGAAATACGCTTCACTGGTGCCCATCACCCGGTAGCCACGATGGGAGTCGCCCAGCGAAACCGGGATCGCCCACTTGACCTGCTTGCTGTTGGCGAAGTGCTCGAAGCTGTCCCAGCGAATGTTGTTGGTGGCATTACCGATGCGGAACACCGAGTACAGCAACAGGTTGATCGAGCCGGAGCGCGCACCGACGATCAGGTCGGTGCCGCTGATGGTGCTGGCGAAGCTGGAGCGCGCTTCGGTGCGTACCCGCTCGACGGCCAGTAACAGGCAAACCGACAGGGCAATGGCGAAGGCAGTGAGGAACGCGGTGAAACGGCGATTGGCCAGGCTGGCCATGGCCAGACGAAACAGATACATCTCAAATCTCCACGGCGACGGCGGCGCGATTCAGGTCGCTCAGCGACAGATTGCGATCAAACAGCGGTGCCAGGCTCTGGTCATGACTGACGAACAGCAGGCTGGCCCCGGCCTCGCGGCACTCGGCGAACAACAGGCGAATGAACGCCTCGCGCGAGTCTGCGTCCAGCGCAGACGTAGGTTCGTCGGCAATCACCAGCTCCGGTTGACCGATCAGCGCTCGGGCGGCAGCAACACGCTGCTGTTGGCCGATGGACAGCGAGTCGGCGCGGCGTGCCAGCATCGCAGGGTCTTTCAGGCCCAGGTGGGCGAGCAGGGTGGTGGTGGCTTTCTCGACGCTGCCGTGGCGTTGTCTGGCACGTTCGGCACGCACGCTGGAAAAGTGGCAGGGCAGTTCGATGTTTTCCCGCACCGATAAAAACGGCAGCAGATTGAACTGCTGGAAGATGTAGCCAGTGTGATCGACGCGAAAGCGATCACGCGCGGCCGAAGAGAGGGCCGACAGTTCCTGGTTCAACAGGCGAATGCTGCCGCTGACCGGTTTTTGCACACCGCCCAGCAGGCCCAACAATGTGGTTTTGCCGCTACCGCTGGGGCCTTTGAGGAACAGGGTTTCGCCGCTTTGCAGACGGAATTCGGGGATGTCCAGCAGTTGCGGATGGCCGGGCCAGTTGAAGCGCAGGTCCGACAGTTCGATCAGTGCTTGGGTCATGGGCTGACTCACGCTCGGTTGGAAATTAAAAGACCGGGCCAGGCCCGGTCGTTGTACCGCAGGGTGCGATCAGAATTTCAGCGTCGGGTTGGCTGCGATCACTTCTGCGCCTGACTGGCCACCTGGCGAAATCAGTTGTACCTGAAGCTTCTTGGTGTCGGGAAAGGTTATGAAGATTTGCGACAGGTCGAGCTTCTTCAGAATGGCCGGTGCGTCACAGACGAACTTGTAGTGACCGTGAATTTCGCTGTGCTCATGATGATCGGCTTCGCCGTCCTTGGCGTGTTCATCGTGATCGTCATCCTTGTCGCCAAACAGCGGGCTTTCCAGCTTCACCGAAGTGGCCGAGCAATTGGCGGCATCGGCAATGCTGAACAAGGCGTTGGGCTTGAGCAGCAACTCGCGGGCCTTGGCGACTTTGGCCTTGTCTTCATCCGAGGTCGCAACGTGCTCGAAACCGACGATGTTCATGGCCGGGCTGTCAAATTCGAACTCCAGCGTCTTGCCTTCCAGCACCACATCCAGGCGTCCTACGCCGTGCTCGTGCGCACCCAGGCTGCCATGTTCATCGCCATGATCGTGGTCGTGTTCTTCGGCAGCGTGCGCAGCAACGAGTGGTAACAGGGCGAAAGGCAGGGCGAGTAGCAGACGGCGCATAGCGGGCTCCAGAACAATAATCGGAAAAACTGTTATGTGATCTTATAACAAGTGGCGACCTGCGTGGACGTGTTTTTATCCAGGCGCCGGAAGACCGGGCTTCAGCAAAGCGCTATTGACGGTCTTACCGGGAATACCCGGTCAGGGGCTTATGCCTAAGTAGTCTCACACTTAGCGTCACCAAGTCCTACTCTGGAAGATGAAAATCGCTACACCTGCGCCGGATGCGCAGGAAGGTTTTCATCCCAGCCAGGGCCTGCGCTCGACCTGGGCCGAGTGCGACATCAGGGAAGATACTCATGAACAAGCTCCATTCGAACAGGGAAGTCCTGCGTGCTGTGTACAAGGATATGGAACGTATCACCGAATTCGCCGACGCTGACATCGTGCTGCACAAGGCGGATCAAGGCGCTGGCGGTGGGTTGTCCATAGCCATCGGCCGGGAGGCAGTACTTTCCCACCAGATCAATCTGATCAGGCGGACGCATCAGACCCTGTACATGGATGTCCACGACATCGTCGCCAACGATCACTTCGGCTCGGTGCTGGGCGAGATGCGCGCCAGCTGCGGGGGAAGGAAAATCATCATGCCGTTTTGCGGCCTGTGGCGGTTTCGCGATGGCCGAATTATCGAGTACTGGGAAAACGTCTACGACGTGCGGGCGCTTGGCAATTTCATGAACGGCAAGGAACCGGTCCTCAACCCGTGGCGTTACGGTTGATCATGGGAATGCGCGCCAGCCTGTGGGAGCATGTACGCCTGACTGTCAACAGGTGCACATCATGTTGCGTATTCGTGGAACCGTAGGCCAATGGCCGGTGGATTTGACCCTTGAACTGGACGAAGGGGACTGGGCGCAACTGGGCGCGCAGCTCAAGGCAGCCGCCCCGGAGGTACCCGCCGCCGTGGCCGAGAACAAGCCGCTCAATCAGGACGACAGGCTCTGGCAAGTCGCTCAGGAATTGCTGTACAAGGCCGGGCAGATGAGTGGGCCGGATCTGTTGGGGCAACTGGAAGGGTTGGCGGGCAGCACCGCAGCGGGCAAGCATCTACTGGTGCGCTTGCGCCACTCGGCGAACGTGAAAGTCGAGAGCGGCGGAGATGCGCCGCTGTACAGTTGGGTCGAAGCGACATGACCTGACTGTGCTCGGCAACAACAGGCACCCGAGCGGTGCCTGTTGCTTTGTACATTAGTACAGCGCGGCAAACAGCTTGCGACGGTACGCCGTGACCAGCGGATGGTCGTTGCCCAGCAGGTCGAATACTTGCAGCAGCGTCTTGTGCGGCAGGCCCTCGGCGTAATTGCGATTGCGGATGAACAGCTTGAGCAGGCCCTCGAGCGCAGCTTCGTACTGTTGACGCGACAACTGCTGAATCGCCAGTTGCAGTGCCGCTTCATCGTCTTGAGGGTTTTGTGCAAGACGGCTTTTCAGTTCGGCGGCGTCCGGCAGGGTCGCGGCTTGCGCGAGGAACGTCAGCTGGGCCTTGGCACCTGCCAGTTCTGCCTTGTGTGCATCACCGGTGACCGCATCCAGCACGGCCTTGGCTTCGCTCAGTTCGCCCCGTTCGGCCAGGCAGCGCGCATACAGAATCAGCGCGGCGCCATTGGTGTTGTCTTCGCCCAACAGCACCTTGAGCTGTGCTTCGGCTTCGGCGAAACGACTTTCCGCAAACAGCGTCTGTGCCTGCTTGAGCGGGTCGGCGGCTGGCGGTGGCGGCATGACTACGTGTTGTTCGAGGATCTTGCGGATTTCCGACTCGGGCTGTGCACCGGCAAAGCCATCCACCGGCTGGCCGTCCTTGAACAGCACCACGGTAGGCAGGCTGCGAATGCCGAAGCGCGCCACGATGTCCTGCTCGATGTCGCAATTGACCTTGGCCAGCAGCAACTCGCCCTGATAACTCTCGGTGATTTGTTGCAGCAGGGGCATCAAGACCTTGCAGGGCGCACACCACTCGGCCCAGAAATCGACGAGCACGGGCTGGTCGAAGGACTTGTCGATCACCAGTTGATCGAAGTTCGCGGCGGTTGCGTCGAAAATGTAAGCAGTTTCCTGGCTCATTGCACGTCTCGAAGAATCTGAATGCTGCCAACTATAAAGCCCGCAGGACAATGCTGAAAGCGGCGTCGTCTATTGGACATGATCGTTCCCGCACTCATTGCTCCTGATGCTGGCCGAAGGCCGCGGGAGCGAGCCGGGCGACGCCTCGCTTGTTCGTGAAAGGGGTGGAGAGCTCCAAGGGATTTATCGTTTGAACGACCGTCTTCGCGAACAAGTTCGCTCCTGCAGAGACCGTCTGGCTGAGCGCTCACCGCGCCGCGTGATAGAGGCTCACGTCGCGAAACTCGTGCGGTTCGGCCAGGTCCGGCAGGGTGTGCGCATGCAGCATTGTCAGACGCTGGTAGGCAGTGTGCCTGAAGTCGCGCACGCGGGAATCGGCCACCAGTGCCTCGCGGCCTCGGGAGAGGAAATGATCCAGCAGCGGCAGGTTGGCGCGGTCGTAGAGCACGTCGGCGACCAGAATCAGATCGAAGCGGTCCGCCTCGGCAAAGAAATCCGTCGAGTAGCTCAATGGCACCTGATTGAGTTCGGCATTGGCCCGGCAGGCAGCGAGCGCCAGTGGGTCGAGATCACAGGCCACTACCTCAAGCGCCCCTGCCTTGAGCGCGGCAATGCCCGCCACACCCGAGCCCGCACCGAAATCCAGTACCCGCTTGCCGGCCACCCAGTGCGGGTTTTCAGCCAGAAAGCGTGCCAGAGCCAGGCCGCTGGCCCAGCAAAAGCACCAGTACGGTGGATCTTCCAGAATGCGCCGCGTTTCATCCGGGCTGAAGGCGCGGTCCATGTTGGCATCGTCGATCAGCCACAGCTTCAGATCTGTGCCCGGCAGCGAAGTAATTGCCAGCCGGGCGTCGCCAAGCAGTTCGCTCAGCGCGTGTTGCAGATGTTGCGGAGCGATCATGGCGCCTTGACGAACTGCAACTGCCCCAGGGCCTGAGTCACCGGCTGATCAATGCGCATCGACGGCAGATGCAGAATCAACTGCCCGGACTGGCTGGCACGGCCACGCAACTCGACGCGTCCGCCGACCGGAAAGGCTTCCGGGTTGAAGCGCAGCTGGAACGGCAATGATTGACCGTTACCCTTGAGCAGGGTGTTGGTCAGCAGCTTCTGCGGACGTCCGCGTTCGTCGATGACCAGCATCGCCAGCTCGACCTCGGCGCCGGCCGGTACGCCCAGCAACTGCCCGCTGATTTCTCGCTGGTACGGCTGCAACGGCCCTGGACCGGCGGGCAGCTTGATCGACGGTGCGACCGGTGGCGGCGCAACGGGTTTCGGCGCGTCATTGCTGCTGCACGCGGCCAGCAAGCCGATGAAGCAGAGTAGAAAAGCGGGGCGTAACGTCATCAAGAGCTCCACAAGGCAAAATTCGAAAGGCTGGGTGACGCCAAGCGTGCAGTATTACCGAGCCCGGACAATTTCACACCGCTTTAATGCGCGTCTATATACCGTAAACCCTCAGCCTTGTCTTGCCGGCAGGATGCGCTAACATGGCGCTCCCCATTCTTTCGTTGCCAGCCATCATGCACTGTCCCTTCTGCGGTGCCAATGACACCAAAGTCATCGACTCCCGCCTCGTCGCCGAAGGCGAGCAAGTACGCCGCCGACGCGAGTGCCTGGCCTGCGGCGAGCGCTTCACTACGTTCGAAACTGCCGAACTGGTCTTGCCGCGTCTGATCAAACAGGACGGCAGCCGCCAGCCTTTCGATGAAGAAAAACTGCGCGCCGGTATGCAGCGCGCGCTCGAAAAGCGTCCGGTGAGTGTCGAACGCCTTGAAGCGGCCCTGGTTCACATCAAACACAAGCTGCGCGCGACCGGCGAACGCGAAGTCAAATCGCTGGTGGTGGGTGAGCTGGTCATGACCGAGCTGCAGAAGCTCGACGAAGTGGCCTACATCCGCTTCGCTTCCGTGTACCGCCGCTTTCAGGACCTCAACGAATTCCGTGAAGAAATCGACCGTCTGGCCCGCGAGCCGGGCAAGGAATAAATGCATTGCTGACTGAACAGGCGGCTCTCGACGTTCATTACATGGCGCGAGCACTCGAGCTGGCGCGCAAGGGGCTGTACTCCACGCATCCCAACCCGCGAGTCGGCTGCGTGATCGTGCGTGAAGGCCGGATCGTTGGCGAAGGCTGGCATGTACGGGCCGGTGAGCCGCATGCCGAAGTGCATGCCTTGCGCCAGGCTGGCGAGCTGGCCAGAGGCGCGACCGCTTACGTCACCCTCGAACCGTGCAGTCACCAGGGGCGCACACCGCCCTGTGCCGATGCACTGATCGAAGCCGGAGTGACGCGGGCTGTCGCTGCGATGCAGGACCCCAACCCCGAAGTCTCCGGCCGTGGCCTGTTGCGCCTCATGAATGCCGGTATCGGCGTTCAATGTGGTGTGCTGGAAAGCGAAGCGCGAGCGCTGAACAAAGGCTTTCTCAAGCGCATGGAAACCGGCCTGCCGTACGTGCGGGTCAAGATGGCCATGAGCCTGGATGGCCGCACGGCGATGGCCAGCGGTGAAAGCCAGTGGATCACCGGTCCCGAGGCGCGCTCTGCCGTGCAGCGTCTGCGTGCGCAGTCGAGTGTGGTGCTGAGCGGCGCCGATACGGTGCTGGCCGACAAGGCTCGTCTCACCGTACGCCCTGATGAATTGGGGCTCGATGCCGAACTGACCTCACTGGCCGCTGCACGCCCGCCGTTGCGCGTGTTGATCGACGGCCGTTTGCGTGTGCCGCTTGATGCACCGTTCTTCCAGGCAGGCAGTGCGCTGGTCGTGACGTGTGCCGCTGCGTCGGCGCGAGGTCGCTACCAGGAAGAGGGCCACGAAATGCTCGCTCTGGCCGACAGCGCCGGTCATGTGGACCTGCGCAGGTTGATGGGCGAACTCGCCGCGCGTGGCGTCAATGAAGTATTGGTCGAGGCCGGTCCGCGACTGGCGGGGGCTTTTGCGCGTCTCGGGCTGGTCGACGAATTTCAGCTCTTCATCGCCGGCAAGTTTCTCGGCTCATCGGCCCGCCCGCTGCTCGATCTGCCCCTGGCGCAGATGAGCGAGGCACTTGAACTGAACATTGTGGAAATGCGTGCTGTCGGTAATGACTGGCGAGTCATCGCTCTCCCTGTGCGCACACCCGGCGTATAATTCCCGGCTTTCGCCTAGCGCGCAGCCCTTGTTCTCCCGGAGGACCCATGTTTACCGGCATTATCGAATCCATTGGCAGCATCCGCGCCCTGACTCCGAAAGGCGGCGACGTCCGCGTTTATGTGGAAACCGGCAAGCTTGACCTGACCGACGTCAAACTCGGCGACAGCATTGCCGTGAATGGCGTATGCCTGACCGCCGTCGAATTGCCCGGTGATGGCTTCTGGGCTGATGTCAGCCGGGAAACCCTGACCGTCACCGCCTTTGTCGACCTCAAGAGCGGCAGCCGGGTCAACCTGGAAAAGGCCCTGACCCCGACTACGCGTCTGGGCGGCCATCTGGTCAGCGGTCATGTCGACGGCGTGGGCGAAATCGTCGCCCGTGCGGACAACGCCCGCGCCATTCAGTTTACGGTGCGTGCGCCACGCGAACTGGCCAAATACATCGCCCACAAAGGCTCGATTACGGTCGACGGCACCAGCCTGACCGTCAATTCGGTCAACGGCGCCGAGTTCGAACTGACCATCGTGCCTCATACCTGGAGCGAAACGATCATGGCCGACTACCAGCCCGGCCGTAAGGTCAACCTGGAGGTCGACCTGCTGGCGCGTTATCTGGAGCGCCTGCTGCTGGGTGACAAGGCCGCCGAGCCGGGCCACGGCACGATCACCGAAAGCTTCCTGGCCGAGAACGGCTACCTCAAATCCTGAATTGATTGAAGGGGGTGCCGCGTGGCGCTCAACAGTATCGAAGAACTGGTCGAAGACATTCGCCAGGGCAAGATGGTCATCCTCATGGATGACGAAGACCGCGAAAACGAAGGCGACCTGATCATGGCCGCCGAATGCGTGAAGCCCGAGCACATCAACTTCATGGCGCGTTTCGCCCGTGGTCTGATCTGTATGCCGATGACTCGCGAGCGCTGCGAAACCCTCAAGCTGCCGCTGATGGCAGCGCGCAACGGTTCGGGTTTCGGCACCAAGTTCACCGTTTCCATCGAAGCTGCCGAAGGCGTGACCACCGGCATCTCGGCAGCCGACCGCGCACGTACTGTGCAGGCTGCCGCTGCCAAGGACGCGAAAGCTGAAGACATCGTCAGCCCTGGGCATATTTTCCCGCTCATGGCCCAGGCTGGCGGCACCCTGGCGCGTGCCGGTCATACCGAGGCGGCCTGCGACCTGGCGCGCATGGCCGGTTTCGAGCCGACGGGCCTGATCTGCGAAGTCATGAACGATGACGGCACCATGTCGCGACGTGCCGAACTCGAAGCATTTGCCCTGCAACATGACATCAAGATCGGCACCATCGCCGACCTTATTCACTACCGGATGATCCACGAACGTACCGTTCAGCGGATTGCCGAGCAGCCGATGGACAGCGAACTGGGCAGTTTCAACCTGGTGACCTACCGCGATTCGGTCGAGGGCGACGTGCATCTGGCGCTGACCCTGGGCACCATCTGCGCCGAAGAGCCCACGCTGGTTCGCGTGCACAACATGGACCCGCTGCGTGACCTGCTGATGGTCAGCCAGCCCGGCCGCTGGAGCCTGCGCGCCGCCATGCGCGCGGTTAACGAGGCGGGCAGCGGTGTGGTGCTGCTGCTCGGTCATCCGCTGGATGGCGATGTCTTGCTGGCTCATATTCGCGAAACCGCCGGTCAGCAACCGATCAAGACACCGACCACTTACAGCACGGTCGGCGCTGGTTCGCAGATCCTTCGTGACCTCGGCGTGCGCAAAATGCGCCTGATGAGTTCGCCGATGAAGTTCAATGCGATATCCGGTTTCGATCTGGAAGTTGTAGAATACGTGCCCTCCGAATAAATACCGGCAGGTCGGGGCGTGTGAAAGATGGTTTTTTCGCAGGTTTTGGCCTGACAGGCGTGATTCGTGGCCTAATATCCCTCAAAGTCCGCCCCAAGGCGGGCTTGCTCTTTAATACGAGACTCACCGAATGACCTTGAAGACCATCGAAGGTACCTTCATCGCCCCCCAGGGCCGCTATGCCTTGGTAGTTGGCCGTTTCAACAGCTTCGTCGTGGAAAGCCTGGTTAGCGGTGCCGTTGATGCGCTGGTACGCCATGGCGTGAGCGAAAGCGACATCACCATCATCCGTGCGCCGGGTGCGTTCGAGATTCCACTGGTTGTGCAGAAAGTTGCCCAACGCAGCGAGTTCGCGGCCATCGTCGCACTGGGTGCAGTGATCCGTGGCGGCACTCCACACTTCGAATACGTGGCAGGCGAGTGCGTCAAGGGCTTGTCCCAGGTGTCCATGGAATTCGGCGTGCCGGTCGCTTTCGGCGTATTGACCGTCGACTCCATCGAACAGGCCATCGAGCGTTCTGGCACCAAGGCCGGCAACAAGGGCGCTGAAGCCGCTCTGTCCGCCATCGAAATGGTCAGTCTGCTGTCGCAGCTGGAGGCCAAGTGATTTCCGACGATACCGACCAGTTCAACCCGCGCGACGCCAAATCGCCGGAAGCCGCCAAGGGTAAAAGCGCCAAGCGTCGCGAAGCGCGTCAGATGGCGACTCAGGCCCTGTACCAACGGCACATGGCTGGCCACGCGCTGAACGAAATCGAAGCACAGTTTCGGGTCGATAACGACTTCAGCAACGTTGACGGCCCCTACTTCCGTGAGCTGCTGCACGGCGTAGCGACCAACCAGACCGAGATCGATGCTGCTCTTTCGCCCTGTCTTGATCTGACCATCGAAGAGCTGGACCCGATTGAACTGGCGGTATTGCGTCTGTCGACGTTCGAACTGCTCAAACGTATCGACGTGCCTTATCGCGTAGTGATCAACGAGGGCATCGAGCTGGCGAAAGTCTACGGCTCCACTGACGGCCACAAGTTCGTCAATGGCGTGCTGGACAAGCTGGCGCCGCGCCTGCGTGAAGTCGAAGTGAAGGCCCACAAGCGCTGATTCGCGCCTGACCTTCATGGGAGAGTTCGAGCTGATCCGCAATTACTTCGCCGCCGCGCCCTGTGCGCAGGCGGGCGAGGAAGTTGCCCTGGGGATTGGCGACGACTGCGCGCTGCTGGCGTTGGCGCCCGGCGAGCAGTTGGCGATCTCGACCGATACCCTGGTTGCCGGGGTACATTTTCCTGATGTCTGCGACCCCTTTCTGCTCGGTCAGCGTGCGCTGGCGGTGTCTGCCAGTGACCTGGCGGCCATGGGTGCCCGGCCTGTCGCGTTCACCCTTGCCCTGACCCTGCCGCAGGTCGATGCCGACTGGCTGCAGACCTTCGCTCGCGGCTTGAACCAGATGGCGCAAGGCTGTTCGCTGCGTCTGATCGGTGGTGATACCACGCGCGGTCCCTTGAGCCTGACGCTGACGGTGTTCGGTGCCGTGCCGGCCGGATCAGCCCTGACCCGCGCGGGTGCCCAGGCGGGTGACCTGCTGTGTGTTGGCGGCACGTTGGGTGATGGTGCAGGTGCATTGCCGCTGGTATTGAAGCAGCGCAGCGCCGAGCCCTCGATCGCCGAAGCATTGCTGGCCCGCTACTGGTCGCCTCAACCGCAACTGGCGCTGGGGCAGGCCTTGCGGGGCAGGGCGACGTCCGCGCTGGACATCTCCGACGGGCTGCTGGCCGACTGCGGACACATCGCCCGCGCTTCGTCTATTCGTCTGGTGATCGAGCGTGACCGGCTGCCGATGTCCGACCAGTTGCTGACCTTGTTCGATCTGCCCTCTGCCCGACAGGCCGCGCTCAGCGGTGGCGACGATTACATCCTGGCCTTCACGCTGCCTTCCGAACACCTGTCGGCGTTGCTGAAAGAAGGCTGGCCGGTGCATGTCATTGGCCGGGTAGAGCAGGGTCAAGGCGTCGTGCTTGTCGACGACACAGGGCAAGACGTCACGCCCGACACGCACGGCTACCAGCATTTTGGCGCTGAGCAGTGAGCGGATGAGCGCTTCTATCTATCGAACTTTATGATCTAAATGCCCGAGAATTCACCCTGAGCGTCCGCAGGAACCTGCTGTTACAATGCAAATCTTGCGAATTTCCAGTCTTCACACTGATCAGGAGCACACGGTGCCCGTCGTCTTTGTCGCCGCTTCCAAACTGCCCACTCCCTTTGCAGAGTTTGCCATGCACGGCTTTATCGAGTCGGCAACCGGCCGTGAACATGTCGTCCTGAGTCTGGGCGATGTGGCGGACGGTGAGCCGGTTCTGGGTCGCGTACATTCCGAATGCCTGACGGGCGATGCCCTGTTCAGTCAGCGTTGCGATTGCGGTTCTCAACTGGAGGCTGCCCTGCGCGCCATCGCCACCGAAGGGCGTGGTGTACTGCTGTACCTGCGTCAAGAAGGGCGCGGTATCGGTCTGATGAACAAGATCCGCGCCTACGAGCTGCAGGATGGCGGCGCCGATACGGTTGAGGCCAACGAGCGCCTGGGCTTTGCTGCCGATCAGCGTGACTACGCGATCTGCCTGCCGATGCTTCAGCATCTGGGCGTGCAATCGTTGCGGCTGATGACCAACAACCCGCGCAAGGTCAAAGCCTTGACCGACATGGGCATCAGGGTCGCCGAGCGCGTGCCTCTGCACACCGGACAAAACCCGCATAACCGTCTTTATCTGGCGACCAAGGCGGGCAAGCTGGGGCACATGATGGGCAACGAACATCAAAGCGAGGTCGGCCCCGCGTGACACGCAGCGAGGTTCGTCAAAAGCTGGAGATGCAATGGTGGCGTCAACTGGGTCTGACCCTGGCGCCATTGCTGGTGGTCTGTGTATTTTTTGGTGCCAGCGAACCGCTCATTCCGGTGTTGGCGATCCCGCTGTTCATCGCCGGGATAGGCTCGATGTTCGTCAGCCTGAAACCCTTCGGCGCCTACAAGCGCGCGTTGGCGGCCACCCAGGCTGCACTCGATACACCCGAGGAGCCGGCAGCATGGCTCAAACTCGCTGCCATCCGCCGCCTGGCGTTCCTGGCCGCCGGTTTGCCCGCCTGGATCGCGGCCATCGCGGTGCTGTTCGGTCTGCATCCCTTGCCGGTCTGCCTGCTGGCGTTTGCCAGCGCAGTGCTGCTTTACCTGTACCGAATTCCCGCGCTTTCGCGCTGATCGTCCCCCCCCCCGGCTGAAGCGGACACGATCAGCGCGAAACGCCATCAGGCTGCGAGTAACCAGACACCCGCTGCCGCAGAGGCTGCACCGGCGATACGCACCAGGGGGGCCGCCGCCTGAGGCAACACGCGAACCACCGCATAACCCAGCGCATGCAAGGCCGCAGTTGCAGCAACGAAACCTGCTGCGTACGCCCATGGGCTGGACATTTCCGGCAGTTCAAGGCCATGCGCTACGCCGTGGAACAAGGCGAACAGGGCTGTTGCGGCTACCGCTAGCGCCAGCGGCGGACGCACTGCCAATGCCACGGCCAGGCCCAGAGCCAGTACCGAGGCGGCAATGCCGCTTTCCAGCGCCGGCAGGTTCAAACCTTCAAAGCCCAGCATGCCGCCAATCAGCATGGTGCCAACGAAGGTGCACGGCAGCGCCCAGCGTGCCGAACCTTGTTGCTGCGCAGCCCACAAGCCGACGGCCAGCATGGCCAGCAAATGATCCAGCCCGCCAATCGGGTGGCTGATACCTGCGATCAGGCCATTATCGCCATGACCGGGGTGAGCCAGCGCCAGAGTCGGGACCAGCAACAGCGCCAGGGCGCCAAGGGCTTTTTTGTAGTTCATCGACGGGTTCCTTTTGGTTGTGAATTCAGGCGGCGGCAGTCAGCAGGCCCTGGCGCTCAATGAAGGCAATGATCTGTTCCAGACCTTGGCCGGTTTTCTGATTGCTGAACACGAACGGCTTTTCGCCACGCATCCTGCGCGTGTCGCTGTCCATCATTTCAAGTGACGCGCCTACCAAAGGGGCGAGGTCGATCTTGTTGATCACCAGCAGGTCGGACTTGCAGATGCCCGGACCGCCCTTGCGCGGCAGCTTGTCGCCGGCCGACACGTCGATCACGTAGATGGTCAGGTCGGAAAGCTCCGGGCTGAAGGTCGCGGAAAGGTTATCGCCACCGGATTCGACGATGATCAGGTCCAGGCCTTCGAAGCGGCGATTGAGCTGGTCGACTGCTTCCAGGTTGATCGAAGCGTCCTCGCGAATCGCGGTGTGTGGGCAGCCGCCTGTTTCAACGCCGATGATGCGCTCAGGGGCCAGTGCCTCGTTGCGCACCAGAAAGTCAGCGTCTTCGCGGGTATAGATATCGTTGGTCACCACGGCCAGGTTATAGCGGTCGCGCAATGCCAGGCACAGCGCCAGGGTCAGCGCCGTCTTGCCGGATCCGACCGGGCCACCGATTCCGACGCGCAGAGGTTGGCTGTTCATTGAGTTCTCCATAAGGAATGATCAGGACCGGAATAACCGGCTGTATTGACGTTCGTGCGCCATGCTCGCCAGGGACAGGCCAAAGGCTGCGCTGCCGGCATGGCAGGGATCTTGTGTGCTGGCACTGACCTGCGCCTGCTGCAATAACGGCAACAGCTCGCTGGTCAGGCGCTGGGCGGCTTGCTGGCCCAGCGGCAGGGTTTTCATCAGCACGGCCAGCTGGTTTTCAAGCCAGCTCCATAGCCAGGCGGCCAGCGCATCCTGCGGGCTGATCTGCCAGGCGCGTGCGGCCAGCGCCCAGCCAAGGGCCAGGTGCGGCTCGGCAGTCTGCTGCAGAAACTGGCGTGCTTCACGATCCAGTTCAGGCAGGCCATTGAGCAACTGTTGCAGGGAGTAGCCCATCTGCCGGCTTTCCAGATGCAGCTCGCGGGTCTCGCGGCTGGCGCGATGCTGCTCGCTGACTTGCAGCAACTGGCCCCAGTCACCGGCTGCCGCCGCCTCGCAATGAGCCAGCAGCAGCGGGGCTTCGAAGCGCGCGAGATTGAGCAGCAGTTGATCGCCGATCCAGCGGCCCGCGGTCGGCGGGTCCACCACAATGGATTGCTCCACGGCCATTTCCAGCCCTTGCGAATAGCTGTAGCCACCGATAGGCAGCTGCGGACTGGCCAGGCGCAATAGCGCCCAGGCGCTGTTCACTTGCGCACGCCGAACTGGTGCATGCGCGGCGGATAGTTGAAATCCTCCTCGCCCGCGCGCGAATGATGATGCCCACCGCCGTAGGCGCCATGTTCCGGCTGGAACGGCGCTTCGATGGTTTCGACAGTGGCGCCCAGTTGGTCGAGCATCGCCTTGAGCACGTAATCGTCGAGCAGGCGCAGCCAGCCGTCGCCGACTTGCAGGGCCACGTGGCGATTGCCAAGGTGATAGGCCGCGCGGGTCAGTTCGAAAGTACTGCTGCACGTGACGTGCATGAGTTTTTCGGGACGTGCGCAGACACGCACCACGCGGCCGTCCTGGGCCTGAAGAAACTCGCCATCGCGCAGCGGCGACTGACCGCGTTGCAGAAAGAGGCCAACGTCTTCGTTTTCCGCACTGAAGCAGCGCAGTCGACTTTTGCTGCGTGCCTCGAAATTCAAATGCAGCTCGGCGGCCCATTCGGCCTGAGGTTCGATTCGGTCGTGAATCACCAGCATCAGATAGCTTCCAGCCAATTGCGATGCTTCAAATCAGAGCAAGGGGCTTGCCAACAGTGCAGCTTGCGGGGAAATGGCTGACAGAGGCAGGTGATCCAAGCATCGGCAAGATCACTAAAGATCTATTTTGGTGCGTAATCATGATAGCGCTTTAATTTGGTGCGCCTTGGATTGCTGGAAGTGAAGTTAATAGTGAGACGGTTCACATCTCAGCCCCAGGCAGAGCGTGTCGCCGCTCAATCGTGACTGCCCAGACCACGCCAGTGCCGTGCGCCAATGAAGATGAAGCGCAGTTGCTGAGTGATCTTCGCCTGAGGTGTCAGGTGCGGGGCGAGCGAGGCGGGCGGCGGGTCGATCAGCTCCGGCAGCATCGCGAACACGCTTTTGACCACCAGGTCGGCGATAATCGACAGGGCATCGGCATTCAGGTGCTGCCATTTGGGCATCTTTGCCAGGTCGGCTGTGAGGTCGGCGCTGATGCCTTCGCGCAATGCGCCAAGCGCCTGACGCACCTTCAAGGAGCCGCCGTATTGTTCGCGCGCCAGAAACAGGAACTGCGACCGGTTGGCCGCCACACGTTCGAGGAATATCTTCACCGAGGCACGAATCAGCCCGCCCATGGCGAATTCGTTGTGGCGCACCAGCCTGATGGTCTCGCGAAAGGTCTGGCCGACCTCGCTGACCAGCGCCAGCCCCAACTGGTCCATGTCTTCAAAGTGCCGGTAGAACCCGGTTGGTACGATGCCTGCCGTGCGCGCCACTTCCCGCAGGCTCAGGCTGCCGAAGCCGCGCCCGCTCTCCATCAATTGGTGGGCAGCATCGAGCAGGGCTCTTCGGGTCTGTTGTTTCTGTTCGGCGCGGGGCAGCATGGCTCAAACGATTCTTGGATTAGGCTGGGTTGCACTTTAGCAAATGCGCTTTACCTGCGTCGAAAGGGTTTTCAGTCAGGCTCCTTGACCAGTAATAGTGCATGAGTGCTGGCCTTCGATGCATTTTCGTATTCAAATCAAACCCTCGGCGCGTTTGTCAGTCGAACATTCATGTCGTATTCAGCGCGCCAGGGTCGGGGCGCTGTTTTCTGGAGAGTGACGCATGACGCGCAGCCGCAAGATTTTCGCCTGGACAGGTGCCACGTTGTTGGTGGTGCTGGCTATATTGGTCATTGTGATCGTCACTTTCGACTGGAATCGCATCAAACCCACCCTCAATGCGAAAGTCAGCGAAGCGCTGCATCGTCCGTTCGCCATCAATGGTGATCTGGATGTGCGCTGGACGCGTGAGCCCGAACTCGGTGGCTGGCGTGCCTGGGTGCCGTCGCCGCACTTTGTTGCTGACGACCTGAGTCTGGGTAACCCTGAGTGGTCGAAGACCCCGCAGATGGTGACCCTCAAGCACGTCGAATTTCGTCTCTCGCTGCTGCCGCTGCTGGCGCAGCAAGTGGTTATCCCGCGTATCGATCTGACCGGACCCGAGGCTAAACTCGAGCGTCTGGCCGATGGTCGTGCCAACTGGGTGTTCGATCTGCCCAAATCCGACCCGAACGCCGAGCCCTCCAAGTGGGTGATGGACATCGGCGCGATCAAGTTCGACAAGGGACTGGTGAGCTTCAACGACCAGAAGCTCAACGCCAACCTGGACGTGGTGATCGACCTGCTCGGCAAGCCGATCCCGTTCAGTGAAATCGTCGGCAGCAAGGAAGCGAAAAAGGCCCAGGACAAGGGCGCAGTACCGCAGGATTACGCATTCGGTCTGGCGGTCACCGGCCAGTACCACGGTCAGAAGCTGAGCGGCACCGGCAAGGTCGGCGGCCTGCTCGCGCTTAAGGATGCCAATCAACCGTTTCCGGTACAGGCTGACGTGAAGGTCGGTGACACCCATGCGGTGATCGCCGGGACCCTGACCGATCCACAGAACCTGGGCGCGCTGGACCTGCGGCTCAAGCTTTCCGGCGCGAGCCTGAGCAATCTGTACCCGCTGACGGGTGTGACCCTGCCGGATTCTCCGGCGTACTCCACCGATGGCCGCCTGATCGCCAAACTGCACGACCCGGCCGGCGCCAACTTCCGTTACGAAGGCTTCAACGGCAAGATCGGCAACAGCGATATCCACGGCGACCTGGGCTTCGTCGCCAGCCAGCCCCGGCCCAAGCTGAGTGGCGTGCTGGTCTCCAATCAATTGCTGTTCAGTGACCTCGCGCCACTGATCGGTGCGGACTCCAATGCCGCGCAGAAAAAGCGCGGTGGCGAGAGCAAGCAGCCTTCGGGCAAGGTACTGCCCGTCGAGGAATTTCAGACTGATCGCTGGCGGGCAATGGATGCCGACGTGGAGTTCACCGGCAAGCGCATCGTGCAGAGCCCGGACCTGCCATTCACTGACCTCTACACCCATCTGGTTCTCAACGATGGTCAGTTGAGCCTCGAGCCGCTGCGTTTTGGGGTGGCAGGTGGCAAGCTGGACGCGGACATTCGCCTCAACGGGCAAAACAAACCGATGCAGGGCAGGGCCAGGCTGTCGGCGCGCAATTTCAAGCTCAAGCAACTGTTCCCGACCTTCGAACCGATGAAAACCAGCTTCGGTGAGCTGAACGGCGATGCCGATATCAGTGGCCGTGGCAACTCGGTTGCAGCCTTGCTGGGGACTGCCAACGGCGAAATGAAGATGCTGGTGAACGACGGTGCGATCAGTCGTGGCCTGATGGAAATTGCCGGGCTCAACGTGGGCAACTACGTCGTTGGCAAGCTGTTCGGCGACAAGGACGTGAAAATCAATTGCGCGGCCTCAGACTTCGGCATCAAGGACGGGCTGGCGACCAGTCGGCTGTTTGTGTTCGATACCGAGAACGCCATCATCTACATCAACGGCACTGCGAACCTGAAGACCGAGCAACTGGACCTGCAGATCAACCCTGAGTCCAAGGGCTTCCGCGTGTTCTCGCTGCGCTCGCCGTTGTATGTCAACGGCCCGTTCGCCAAGCCCAACGCAGGCGTACAGTCCGGCCCGCTGTTGCTGCGCGGAGCCGGCATGGTCCTGCTCGGCGCAACCGTAGGCCCTGCTGCAGGTCTGCTGGCGCTGGTCGCCACTGGCGACAGCGAGCCCAATCAGTGTGGCCCGCTGCTGGAGCAGATGCGCACCGGCAAGGCGCCGAAGACGGTGAAGTAACGCTCCACCTCTCGTGCCAGCGCTCCGCGTTGGCGCGCACTTGGCCGGACCCAGAGCGTCCAGAAATGCATTCCCACGCTGGAGCGTGAGGAGCGACGTTTACGTCGCTGGCCTGAGAAAATACTTCCCCACAAAAAAGCCAGGACACAGGTCCTGGCTTTTCATTTGCTGTCGCGAGTTACAGGTCTTCGAGAATATCCGCCATGTCATCAGCGTGCTCTTCTTCCTGAGCAAGGATCTCTTCGAAGATGCGGCGGGTAGTCGGGTCGCTGTCGCCGAGGTATTGAATGATTTCGCGATAGCTGTCGACGGCGATGCGCTCGGCAACCAGATCTTCGTAAACCATTTCCTTCAGTGTGTTACCCGCCACGTACTGCGCGTGGGAGTTCTTCGACAGAGTGTCCGGGTTGAACTCCGGCTCGCCGCCCAGTTGCACGATACGCTCGGCCAGTTTGTCGGCGTGCTGCGCTTCCTGCTCTGCGTGTTCCAGAAACTCGGCTGCCGCGACGCTCGCTTTCAGGCCTGACGCCATGTAGTAGTGGCGCTTGTAGCGCAGCACACAGACCAGCTCGGTAGCCAGCGATTCATTGAGCAGGCGCAGGACCGTCTCGCGGTCAGCGCTGTAGCCTTGAGTCACAGCACCATCCTCAACGTTCTGGCGTGCGCGCTGGCGCAGAGTATTTACATCGGAAAGCTGTGATTGCGGTGCAGAATTCATCATTTATCTCCAGGACTCATCAGGTTTTGCTGTCTCGCTCTGTGGGTGGCCCGGCAGGATCAGCAAAGATTGTGAGTAGCGAAGGGGGCAAAAAGTTTTATCGGATTTTCACAGATACGGACGGCTGTGTCTGAATGTAAAAATATAAGAAACGAGTGCCGAGCCCCGCGGTCCCAACCTTGAGACCCAAATAAATCGTGGAGATACACAATGCTCAAGTTCCTGGGAAGCACCGTTGGCATCATCTTTCTGATCGGCCTGGTCGTGGTTATCGCCCTGTTCAAGCTGGTTTTCTAAAAACNCCGAGGCATTCATGCCTCGGGCTTTTTGTTTGTGCCTGCGTTTTGATTACATCGCTTTTTCGTTCTTCTCGCGTTGTTCGCACGTCATGAAACCTTTGTTGGTCACACGGCCGTCGCTGTTGAAGCTGACGTGGTAGACCTGTTTGTGGCCGTCCTTGTTCATGACGTAGTTGTTGCAAGTGCCTGGGTTGACCTTACGCTCGATAGTGCTCGACGGCTCACCGCCGATAGTCAGGACCTGCTGGCGCGTCATGCCGTTCTCGACCTGCTTGACCAGCGGCTCGTTGCGATAAGTGACGTAGTCCACCGGGTTCTGCACGGTTGTGTTGCTGCAGCCAGCCATCGTCGCCAATACAAAGGTCGCCGCGAAGAGTTTTTTGTACATCGTTATTGCTCCACATGTCAGAGCCGGTTTTGGCCCGGTATGCCTTGGAGCAGAAGAGGGGCTCAAGAGTTCGAAAAAAAGATGGCGATGAGGCAGTACCTCGCATCCACCCTGAGGCCGTTGCTGACCCCCCTGAACGCCATGACAATCGGGCATGAAAAGCGCTTTGAATATTCCTCGCACGTTCCCGAAAGGCCGAGGTCAATCTGATGGCATGGTTGAGCGTTTTGCTCGGCCTTGGGCTCGGTCATCGGTTGTCGGACCGTAGTTCGTTAATCAGCCGCTCCTCAGTGACGGCCAGGAAGATGCGATGAGCGATAAAGAACTGTATGAGATCGAGTACACCCTGCTCGGCGAGCACCACGTAGACATTATCGAGAATCTGGATGTGCCCATCATCGAAGTGGTGCACGAACTGGCGCTCAAGCATCACGTAGAACTGGACGAGCTGCCAATGGGTGAAGCCGGGCTGCCGCTTGCCGCCGGCATCACCGATGTGTCGATTCACAGCCTGGAGGGCAGCGAAGGCAGCGCGACTGCCTAGTCCGCCCTGGATCGCAGCGGCGTCGTCCAGCGTTCCGCGAGGATGACGCCGCAGAGGGTCAGCGCTCCGCCGAACAGGTGATAGAGCGCCAGCTGCTCGCCCAGTGTCGCCGCGGCAATCAAGGCCGTGGCAATGGGCATCAGGTTGAAGAACAGTGTTGTGCGGCTGGGGCCCAGGCGCATGATCGAGGTCATCCACAACCAGGGTGCGAGCATCGAGGTTGGAATCGCTGCGTACAGCACCATCGGTATGTTGTTCGCATTCAGACCGGTTTTCGCCGACAGCATGAACGGCGGCAGCAAAACGATAATCGCCAGCAGGATCTGTACGTAAAGCAACTGCAGGGGCGGCAAACGCAACTGCCACTTCTTCAGCAGCGTGCTGTAGACCGCATACGATGCGGCGGCCACCAGCACCATCGCATCGCCCCGATTGACCCCCTGCTCAATCAGACCGGCCGGATTGCCCGCCGAGACCACGACCACCACTCCCGCGAATGACAGCACCGCCCCCAGCAGTGCACCCGAGGTCAGACGAGTGCCGAGGCAGGCTATCGACAGCCCCAGCGCCATCATCGGCACCATCGACTGAATGATCCCCATGTTGGTGGCGGTTGTCAGGCTGGCCGCGAAATACGCCAGGCTTTGATACAGCGCTGTGCCGAGCACGGCCAGAATGAAAATCTTGCCGAGTACCGGTTTGATCGCCGCGCGGTTCGCCCACACAGGCCCGAGCATGAACGGTGTGAACAGCAAGCCAGCCAGCGCCCAGCGATAAAAGCCAATTTCAGCCGGAAAGATCACCCCGGCAGACGCCTTGGTGACGGCTGTGTTGATCGCCCAGATAAGGATGGTAATCAGCGGAAAAGCGTATTGCATGAGTGGATCATCGTTAGAGCGAGGCGTAATTATCCGCCTGTTTGTCGAGAATGCCAGCGGCGATGTTGGGTGCTCCGTCACAGAGCGCAGACGCTGACTACACTGAATCTCAGTCTGTGCCGCCCGGTGCAGTGGATCTGGAGAGTGGATCGATGAACAAGCTCGGTATTCCTGTATTGCTCGTTGGGTTGATGTTATCTGCCCAGGGTTTCGCTGCGACCGCGCAGCAGAACAAAATGACCACCTGCAATGCCGACGCCAGCGCGAAGTCGCTGAAGGGCGATGAGCGCAAGACGTTCATGAGCACTTGCCTTAAAGCGGCACCGCCGCCAGCGGCGACCCAGCAGGAGAAGATGAAAACCTGCAACGCGACTGCCAGCACTCAGGCGCTCAAGGGAGACGCGCGCAAGAGTTTCATGAGCGATTGTCTCAAGAAGAAATAATTTTTCAGTCGGCATCTTTGCGGCAGGCAAGAGGCGCGGGTGCAGTAAACACTGCACTTTCGCGCCGTTCTCGAGCCGATCATCGGGCAGATGATTGCGGCGTGTTTTTTCCGGCTTTCTGATCACTGGTTCTGGACTGAGAAGGCTGGCAGACTGCCCACCTTCCTTGTGTTGCCCGTTGAGGGTCTATGCCAACGTTTTCTGCGCGTCAGGTGTTAATAGCCAGCTGGATTCTTGTATTTGGCGGTCTGTTATTGGTGTTGCCATTCAAGTTGTTGCCCAGTCTGTTGGCCGGACTGTTGGTTTTCGAGCTGGTCAACATGTTGACCCCCAAACTGCAGCGGCTGATCTCCGGCGAACGTGCTCGCTGGCTGGCCGTAGCGTTGCTCGGCACGCTGGTGGTCAGCCTGCTGACGCTGATTTTTGCCGGCGCCATCAGTTTTGTGCTGCACGAAGCCGAAAATCCGGGCGCCTCGCTCGACAAGTTCATGACCCTGGTCGACCGCGCTCGTGGTCAGCTGCCTCCGTTCATCGATGCCTACCTGCCTGCCAGCGCAGCGGAGTTTCAGGTTTCTCTCGGGCAATGGCTGCAGAAGCACGTGGGCGAATTGCAGTTGATCGGCAAGGGGGCGGCGCACATGTTCGTCACCATGCTGATCGGCATGGTACTGGGCGCGATCATTGCCTTGCAGCGTATCTCCGACGTGCATGCGCGCAAGCCGCTGGCGGCTGCTCTGTTCGATCGCCTGTACCTGGTCAGCCGGGCGTTTCGCAACATTGTTTTTGCCCAGATCAAGATTTCCCTGCTCAACACGGCGTTCACGTCGGTGTTCCTGGCCATCGTATTGCCGCTGTGCGGGATTCACCTGCCGCTGACCAAGACCCTGATCATCATGACCTTCCTGCTCGGCCTGTTGCCGGTGGTGGGTAACCTGATGTCCAACACGTTGATCTTCATCGTCGGCATGTCCATCTCGATCTGGGTCGCGCTGGCTGCGCTGGGCTATCTGATCGTGATCCACAAGGTCGAGTATTTCCTCAATGCGCGCATTGTGGGCGGACAGATCAACGCCAAGTCGTGGGAGTTGCTGCTGGCGATGCTGCTGTTCGAAGCCGCATTCGGCCTGCCGGGCGTGGTTGCAGGGCCGATTTACTATGCGTATCTGAAGAGCGAGTTGCAGAAGGAAGGGTTGGTCTAGGGCGCTTGCGTATGTAGCCGTCCGAAACAACGCCTGTCACTTCACCGCGTTGGCATGCAGTTCTGGACGCTCTGCGTCTGCGGTGCCGCAGAACATCCACATGGCTCGAAACACTCCCGCCCGTGGGAGTGATTCACATGGCTTGAAAACACCCCGGCCCTACAGGAGTGAGCTTGCTCACGAACAGGCCCGTGCAGCCGCTGGAAGCCCATTGGTCAGGTAATCCGCCTTCGCGAGCAAGCTCGCTCCCACAAGATCAGCGATCTGTGACGCGGAGCATCACGAAGGGCATTCCCACGATAGGCGCATGACTAGCCGTAACGCTTCTTCGCTTCGATGGCCAGGCCGCTACCGATGCTGCCGAAGATGTTGCCTTCAACGTGGCGCGCGTTGGGCAGCATGTCAGAGACGCTGTTGCGCAGGGCAGGGATGCCGCTTGAACCGCCGGTGAAGAACACCGTGCTGACCTGTTCGACACTCACGCCCGCATCGTTCAGCAAGTTCGTCACGCTGTTGCGCACCCGCTTGAGCTGGGCGTCGATCGCTGCTTCGAACATCACCCGGCTCAGGTCGACGCTCAGTCCGGCTTCCACGCGATCCATAGGCAGATGGCGGCTGTCGGCGTGGGTCAGCTGGATCTTGGTTTCTTCCACCTCCATGGCCAGCCAGTGCCCGGCGCGTTGTTCGATCAGCTTGAACAGGCGATCGATGCCACCGGTGTCTTCGATGTCGTAGCGCATACTGCCCAGGGCCAGTTGCGATTTTTGCGAGTACACCGCGTTGATGGTATGCCAGGTCGCCAGGTTCATGTGGTGGCTGGTCGGCATGTACGCACCGCTTTTCATGCGGCTGCCATAACCGAACAGCGGCATCACGCCTTGCAGGCTCAACTGCTTGTCGAAGTCGGTCCCGCCGATGTGTACGCCACCGGTGGCAAGGATGTCTTGCTGGCGATCATCGTGCCGGCGTCGCTCGGGCGACAGACGTACCAGCGAAAAGTCTGACGTACCGCCGCCGATGTCGACAATCAGCACCAGCTCTTCGTCCTGGATGGTGGACTCGTAATCGAAGGCCGCAGCGATGGGCTCGAACTGGAAAGATACGTCCTTGAAGCCGATCTTGCGCGCCACTTCAGCCAGCGTGTCTTCGGCTTCCTGATCGGCCTGCGCGTCGTCATCGACAAAATGCACCGGACGGCCCAGCACGACTTGCTCGAATTCGCGGCCAGCCGTTTGCTCCGCGCGCTTTTTCAGCTCGCCGATAAACAGTGCCAGCAAATCCTTGAACGGCATCGCCGTGCCCAGCACGCTGGTGTCATGCTTGATCAGCTTCGAGCCCAGCAGGCTCTTGAGCGAGCGCATCAGGCGGCCTTCGTAGCCCTCCAGATACTCGTGAAGCGCCAGGCGGCCATACACCGGGCGGCGTTCTTCCATATTGAAGAACACCACCGAAGGCAGGGTAATCTTGTCGTCCTCCAGCGCGATCAACGATTCCATGCCGGGTCGTTGCCAGCCGACAGTGGAGTTGGACGTGCCGAAATCGATACCGCAGGCACGGGCCGGGGATTGGTCATTCATGTCTTTTACGTTCCAGTCAAAAAACGGCCGCGCAGTTTATGCCAGCGCGGGCAAATTGCGTAGCGCGACACGTCGCTTATATTTACCTGGCTGTATTTGCGACCAAGGCTTGAACTGAGGCCCGTTACCCCCAATCTTGAAGGGATTCTCGGTAGACCCTGTTGTCGGACATTATGTTGTCGAGCTATCGACCTGCCGACAAAGGCAGCTGGTCTATCTGTATATTTTTCGACGTTAGGTAATCCAGATGCCTCGTGACAGAGGGAGCTGGGCGCGTGACGCCAGCGTATCTGGCTTTGCCGGATAATTCGGATGGGTGATCGTTACATGGATTTCAAAGACTACTACAAGATACTTGCCGTGGAGCCGACTGCGGACGACAAGGCGATCAAGACCGCCTATCGCAAACTCGCGCGCAAGTATCACCCGGACGTCAGCAAGGAGGCAGGCGCCGAAGACAAGTTCAAGGAAGCCTCCGAAGCGTACGAGGTACTCAGCAGCCCGGAAAAGCGCGCCGAGTATGACGAGCTGCGCAAATACGGTCGTCAGGGCCGCCCGTTCCAGACACCGCCGGGCTGGCAAAGCCGTGCCGGCGCCGGGGCAGGCGGGTTCGAGGAAACGGCAGACTTCTCGGAGTTTTTCAGCTCCATTTTCGGTGGCCGGCCACAGCAGGGCGGGCGTACCCGCAACCCTGGGCGTACCGGGCAGGACGTGGAGATGGAACTGGCGGTATTCCTCGAAGAGACCCTGTCGGGGGAATCCAAGCAGGTCAGCTTCAAGGTGCCGCAGCACAGCCCCAACGGGCAGCGCATGAGCGATATCACCAAGACCCTGAACGTGAAGATTCCCGCGGGCGTGGTCGATGGCGAGCGTATTCGCCTGAAGGGGCAGGGCGCGCCGGGCGTGGGCGGTGGTGCCAATGGCGACCTGTACCTGATCATTCGCCTGGCCCCGCACCCGCTGTTCGAGGTCGAGGGGCATGATCTGGTCATCACCGTCCCACTGGCCCCCTGGGAAGCCGTGCTGGGTACCAAGGTCGCTGTGCCGACGCTGACCAGCAGGATCAACCTGACCATCCGCCCGGACAGTCAGAACGGTCAGCGTCTGCGGATCAAGGGTAATGGCTTGATGAACAAGAGTGGCGAACGCGGTGATCTTTACGCGCAGTTGAAAGTCGTCGTGCCCAAGCACACCGACGAGGCTACCCGGGCGCTCTGGCAGAAACTGGCAGACAGTTCGTCGTTCGATCCCCGCGCGCAGTGGAAGGGTTGAGCATAGCGGTCTTGCGATTCTGTCTTTTCTGAATGGGCTGATGCGCCACCCGCATCAGCAGGCAATCAGCCTCGCTCAGTTTTTCGGCAGCACCACATTGAAGGTCGTGCCCTCACCAATGGTCGAGGTCACAGTGATGCTGCCACCGTGGGCGTTGACCACTTCCTTGACGATGAACAGGCCAAGACCCAGGCTGGTCGATGTACCGCGTGTTTCGCTGTTTTCCTCGGTGCTGCGCACCAGCGGATCGAAGATCGTCCCGATAGCATCTTCGGCAATCGGCTTGCCTTCGTTGTGTACCACCAATATCACCGCTTTCTCGGCACCCGTAACACTGACCGTTATCTCGTGACTGGCCGCACCGTGCTGCAGGGCGTTGCCGATCAGATTCTGTAACATCTGGCTGATCCGTCCGGCGTCCCAGTGACCCTTGGTGTTGCCTTCGATGTTCAGCACCGGAACAGAGTCCGGTCGCCCGGCGCAGGCTTCCTCGATGGCTTCACGGCAAGCACTGGCCAAATCCATGTATTTGCGTTCAACCGGTAGCCCGGCGCCCAGGCGACTGCGCACGAATTCCAGCAGATCGCTGACCATCGAGCCCATATGGCGGGTGCTGGTCTGGATACGCGAAACATAGGACTGGGTCTTTTCGTCCAGCGCTATCTTGCGTGCCAGCAATTCCGTCGACATGCTGACGGCCTGCAGCGGCGCGCGCAGATCGTGACCCAGAATGGCAAGAAATATATCCCGTGAGCGGCCGACCCGTTCCGCATAGGCAGCGGTGGATTCGGCAAGCGCCTCGTCGATGGCTTCGTTGAAACGAATCACGTCCTGAAAATCGGCCAGTTGCGGCGCTGCCAGGCTTTCTACCCAGAGGCGGATGACGCTGGCGCGCAGATGGCGAAATTCCGACGTCATCTGCACCAGATCAAAGCCGACCTCATGACGCAACTCGCCATGGCTGCTGGCTGCTTCGTCCAGGCTTGGCGTCTTGTTCAACTCTTCGCCTCTGGCCTTGGCAATTTCCTCGCTTTTGCTCTGCGCGGTATTCATGTCCCGCGCAGCGGCGAGCAGGATCGACCTGGCATGATCCCGCAGCTCGGCTTTGCTCATCGTTTCTGCCGCCGGTTTCAGGGTTCTGGCGAAGTCTTCCCATTCATCGACGATGCGATCCACATGAATAACGATGAATTCGGAAAGGCGCATGGCCGGTTACCTTTGGAGATGCGTGACGAAAGAATGGGCGCATATTACCTCCTTTGCATGACACGACAAACAGGGCGTTTGCTGTCATTTCTGTCAGTAGACGTCCTATTCGCTTCGTCCTATGTTCTCTCCGGGGACTATACGAACGGAGGGCCATGACATGAGCGTCATTACGGTTACAGATGCGATCTTTCAACAGGAAGCTCTTGAAGCCAGCAAGGCGAAGCCGGTCCTGGTCGAAATTTCTACCCGAGGTAACCGAATACCAGGCCAAGTCGGTAACATCAAAGGGCCGTCCGAAGGGGAGGCCCTTTTTTGGGTTCAAAACAGAAAGTACCGCTGCGCCATCGGCAGCACATCCGCGGGCTCGCACCACAGCAACACCCCGTCGGCCTTGACCTGATAGGTCTGCGGGTCGACTTCGATGTCCGGCAGGTAATCGTTGTGGATCAGGTCTTTCTTCTGCACGGTGCGGCAGCCTTTGACGACACCGATCTGCTTCTTCAGGCCCAGTGACTTTGGTACACCGGCATCGAACGCTGCCTGGCTGATGAACGTCAGGCTGGTGGCGTGCAATGAGCTGCCGTAGCTGGCGAACATCGGGCGGTAATGAACCGGTTGCGGGGTCGGGATCGAAGCGTTGGCGTCGCCCATCAAGCTGGCGGCGATGGCACCACCCTTGAGGATCAGGGTCGGTTTGACGCCGAAGAATGCCGGACGCCACAGCACCAGGTCGGCCCACTTGCCAACTTCGATAGAGCCTACTTCATGACTGATGCCATGAGTGATCGCCGGGTTGATGGTGTATTTGGCGATGTAACGCTTGGCGCGGAAGTTGTCGTTGCCCGGACCATCCTGCGGCAGTGGGCCACGCTGTTTCTTCATCTTGTCGGCGGTTTGCCAGGTGCGCATGATCACTTCGCCAACCCGACCCATGGCCTGGCTGTCGGAACTGAGCATCGAAAAGGCGCCCAGGTCGTGAAGGATATCTTCGGCAGCGATGGTCTCGCGGCGGATGCGGCTTTCCGCGAAAGCCACGTCTTCGGCGATGCTCGGGTCCAGGTGATGGCAGACCATGAGCATGTCCAGGTGCTCGTCGATGGTGTTGCGGGTGAACGGACGCGTCGGGTTGGTCGAGCTCGGCAGCACGTTCGGCGAACCACAGGCCTTGATGATGTCCGGCGCGTGACCGCCACCGGCACCTTCGGTGTGATAGGTGTGAATCGTGCGGTTCTTGAACGCGGCCAGGGTGGTCTCGACAAAACCTGACTCGTTGAGGGTGTCGGTGTGGATCGCGACCTGCACGTCGTATTCGTCGGCCACGCTCAGGCAGTTGTCGATGGCCGCAGGTGTGGTGCCCCAGTCCTCGTGCAACTTCAGACCGATGGCCCCCGCCTTGACCTGCTCGATCAGCGGGCCGGGCAGGCTGACGTTGCCCTTGCCGGTGAAGCCGATGTTCATCGGGAACGAGTCCGAGGCCTGGAGCATGCGCGCCATGTGCCACGGGCCGGGCGTGACAGTGGTGGCATTGGTGCCCGTGGCCGGGCCGGTGCCGCCGCCGATCATGGTCGTCACGCCGCTCATCAGCGCCTCTTCGATCTGCTGCGGGCAGATGAAGTGGATGTGCGTGTCGACGCCACCCGCGGTAAGGATCATGCCTTCGCCGGCAATGACTTCGGTGGCGGCGCCGACCGCGATGGTCACGTCCGGCTGGATGTCCGGGTTGCCCGCCTTGCCAATGGCCGCGATACGCCCGTTCTTGATGCCGACGTCGGCCTTGACGATGCCCCAGTGATCGATGATCAGGGCATTGGTGATCAGCGTGTCGACTACGTCAGCGGCCAGCAACTGGCCTTGGCCCATGCCGTCACGAATGACCTTGCCACCGCCGAACTTCACTTCTTCGCCGTAGGTGGTGAAGTCCTTCTCGACCTCGATCCACAGCTCGGTGTCGGCCAGGCGAACCTTGTCGCCGACGGTGGGGCCGAACATGTCTGCGTAGGCTTGTCGGCTTATCTTCATCTTTCGTACCTCGGATTCAGAGCGGCAAGCTGCAGGCCGCAAACTGTAAGTTTTTCAAAGCGACCAGCGGCGAGCTGCAAGTCGTTAGTCGTCAAAGCTTTTGATCCTCGTGCCGAGTGCCCATCGTCATACACACGTCCCGATTGGATGCCTGTGTGACCGGTGCGGCGATCCGCATTGCTCACGAAGACGTTAGTCCGAACGCCCTGTTTCTGGAGGCTGTACCGGCCTCTTCGCGAACAAGTTCGCTCCTACGGCCTTCGGCCAGAATCAAAAGCAGACTTGTGTATAACGGTGAACGCGGAGCGTAGGAATGGTATTCAAAAAGCCTTCAATCCAGATCGCCCATCACCCGACCGGCAAACCCGTAAACCTTGCGCAAGCCGGCCAGGTCCACCAGCTCGACTTCGCGGGACTGGCCCGGCTCGAAGCGCACCGCGGTGCCGGCCGGAATGTTCAGGCGCATGCCCCGGCTGGCGGCGCGGTCGAAGGTCAGTGCGTCGTTGGTTTCGAAAAAGTGGAAATGCGAGCCCACCTGAATCGGCCGGTCGCCGCTGTTGGCGACGGTCAGGCTGAGGGTGCGGCGTCCGGCGTTGAGTTCGATGTCGCCGGGCTGGATCTGGTATTGACCAGGGATCATGTCGGTTGCCCCAAGGTTTTGAAATAAATGGCGGTGGGATGCAGGCGCCCGTCCGGTGTGGCGCAATAATCCGGCAGCTCACCGACACGGTGGTAGGCCAGCGCGCTGTAGAAGGCTTCAGCCGCCGAGCCTGCTTCGGTGTCCAGGTGCAACAGCCCACGTTTGTGTTTCACGGCCGCCTGTTCAACGGCCTCCATCAATTGCCTGCCCAGGCCACGCCCGCGCGCCGCAGGCAGCACCATCAGTTTCTGTACTTCGGCGCGGTTCAGGCCGTTGGGCTTCTGGCACAGCGACAGTTGCGCACTGGCCAGGACGTTCTCGTTCTCGACCACCACCCACAGCAGCAGAGAGCCAGCGGCGACATCGGCTCTGAGCCCGTCGCACCAGCCGTAGGCCTGCGCCATGTCGAGGTCGGCCATGAAACCGACCGACGCGCCATCATGAACCGTATCGAACAACAATTGCGCCAGACCCTGGCGGTAATGCGCGAAGCTTTCGGCGGTGACGCGGCGCAGCTGTGCTGGATTCATGGCGTGCTCTCTAAAGGGCGGAGGGGGCTTGCGAAGCCGGTGGCTGAGCACCGGGCGACAGGTCGAGCTGCATGAAGGTCAGGTCCAGCCAGCGGCCGAATTTGGTGCCGACCTGAGGCATTTGTCCGGTGGTCTTGAAACCCAGGCGATCATGCAGGGCGATGGACGCAGCGTTACCACTTTCGATCGCCGCGACCATCATGTGCTTGTCACAGGCACGGGCGCGCTCGATCAAGGCGGCCATCAGACGCGGGCCCAAGCGTTTGCCACGCTGGTCAGCGCGCACGTAAACCGAATGCTCGACCGTATGGCGAAAGCCTTCGAACGGCCGCCAGTCGCCAAACGACGAATAGCCGAGCACTTCGCCTGCGGTGTCGGTGGCCACCAGAATCGGATAACCCTGACTCTGGCGAGCGGCGTACCAGGCCTGGCGGTTGGCCAGATCAACCGGCTGCTCGTTCCAGATAGCCGTGGTATTGAGCACTGCGTCGTTGTAGATCTCCAGAATGCCCGGCAGATCGTCCGGCAGGGCATCGCGAATCACGTCCTGCATGATCACTCCTTCAGGCAATCGGCTGATGCACGGTGACGAGTTTGGTGCCGTCCGGAAAGGTGGCTTCCACCTGAATCTCCGGGATCATTTCCGCGATACCTTCCATGACCTGATCGCGGCTCAGCAGGGTCGTGCCGTAGTGCATGAGCTCAGCGACGGTCTGTCCGTCACGCGCACCTTCGAGCAGTGCCGCAGAGATGTAGGCCATAGCTTCCGGGTAATTGAGCTTCACACCGCGTGCCAGACGCCGTTCGGCGACCAGTCCGGCGGTGAAGATCAGCAGCTTGTCTTTTTCGCGTGGTGTCAGGTCCATGGGGCTTCCGTTTGTTCAAATTCGGTGGTTGATCGTTCCCAGGCTTGAGCCCTCATTGTTATGTATAAGTCTGTTTTGGGTTCTGGCCGAAGGCCGTGGGAGCGAACTTGTTCGCGAAGGGGCCGGTGTAGTCGCCGAAAATGCAGCGCCTAAAACATGGTCTTCGCGAACAAGTTCGCTCCCACGCCCTGCGGGCAGAAGCGCTAAAAGCCCCGATTTTCGGGCTTTTCAGGACTTATGTACCACGCTGAGTGCATCAGCGCCGAGGGTGTAGCCTGGAATGCAGAGCGTCCAGTCATCAATCAGGTGTTCCAGATTCTTGGCGTTACCGCCTCGCGTCCCAGCAGGGCAGGGCGCAGGTATTTCCAGATTTGTATCAGCCAGGCCCGCGCGTGCAATGCTTCGTCTGCCAGACAGCGAGCGACCAGCAGACCGGGCAATTGAGTCAGGTCGCCGCGTACCGGGTTGGGCATCGACAGCAAACGGCAGGCCTCGAGCAGCTCGCTGCTTACTTCGCCGGTCATCAGCAGGGTGGCGAACACCGTTCTGCCGTCCAGGCCGATGGGCGAGTCCAGCAGCCCGTCGCCACCGATAATGCGTTGTCGCTCATGCCAGAGCAATGTGCCGTCGCGACGTATATCCAGATGCGACTGAAAATGCCCGTGCTCGAACCGCTCGCCACTGGCCGGGCGGCCCAGCGCCACTACATCCCAGTAACACAGCTTCGCATCACCGTGCAGCTCTATCCGAGTGCTCAGTTCTGCCTGGGCATTGCTGAAGACGATGGTTTCCTGCGGCAGCCATTCCAGCGTCGCACCAGGCTGGACGTGCAGTTCCAGTTGCTGAAAGGCCGGGCTGGCGGCGCGATACCATTTGGCCGCGCCGGGGCTGGTCAACTGTGCCCAGGCATTGGCCCCCACGGTGGCCGAGATATCCAGCCGGTCACCCCCGGCGATACCGCCTGGTGGATGAACGATGATGTGCTGGCACACCTCCGGGCCTTCGGCGTACAGATGCTTTTGCACCCGCAGCGGTCCTTTGTGGCGCCGCTGCGTCGGGCGTGTGCTGTCATCGAAACGGCCGTAACCCAATTCCAGCTCGGCGTGCCAGCTGGGGGTGAAGAGGGCGGTGTTGGCAGGCAGGTTCATGGTGTCTTCATTGGCTTGTCGAATGCTGCACGATAACGGATTGGCGCATCAAATAGTGACCAGACCACGAACGCCGTCGGTCTCCATGTTCTCGCCACGGCCCTGCTGGACGATCTCGCCCCGCGACATCACCAGGTACTGATCGGCCAGCTCCGCGGCGAAGTCGTAGAACTGCTCGACCAGCAGAATCGCCATGTCGCCACGCTCGGCGAGCTTTTTGATGACGGCGCCGATTTCCTTGATCACCGAGGGCTGAATACCTTCGGTGGGCTCGTCGAGAATCAGCAGGCGTGGACGGCTCGCCAATGCCCGGCCTATGGCCAGTTGCTGCTGCTGACCACCGGACAGATCGCCGCCGCGGCGGTGCTTCATTTGCAGCAGCACCGGGAACAACTCGTAGATGAAGGCCGGCACTTCCTTGGCCTCGGAGCCCGGAAAACGGGACAGGCCCATGAGCAGATTTTCCTCCACCGTCAGCCGACCGAATATTTCCCGGCCCTGCGGTACGTAAGCGATCCCGGCATGTACCCGTTGATGCGTCTTGAACTGGGTGATGGTCTTGCCTTCCCATTGCACCGAACCTTCCTTCGATGGCAGCAGGCCCATCAGCACGCGCAAGAGCGTGGTCTTGCCCACGCCGTTGCGGCCCAGCAGGCAGGTGACTTCACCGACCTTCACATCGAACGACAGACCGCGAAGAATGTGGCTGCCGCCGTAATACTGATGAAGCTTTTCGACCTGGAGCATGGTGGGTGTTCTCGTCTATTGCAGCGTAATCGCAGTGTTGCGACGCGGGGCGTCTGGACAGGTATTCCCGCGCAGCGCGCCGGAACGATCGGTTCGTTGCGTCAGCGTCCCAAATACACTTCGATCACGCGTTCATCGGCCTGTACGTCGTTCAGCGAGCCTTCAGCCAGTACGCTGCCCTGGTGCAGCACGGTGACATGGTCGGCAATCGAGCCGACGAAACCCATGTCGTGCTCAACCACCATCAGCGAGTGCTTGCCGGCGAGGCTCTTGAACAGCTCGGCGGTAAATTCGGTTTCGGCATCGGTCATGCCCGCCACCGGCTCGTCGAGCAGGAGTAATTGCGGGTCCTGCACCAGCAGCATGCCAATCTCCAGAAACTGCTTCTGGCCGTGGGACAGCAAGCCTGCAGGGCGCTGCATCGAGCTGGTCAGGCGGATCGTTTCCAGCACCTCACCGATCCGGTCCTGTTGTTCGCCGCTCAACCGCGCACGCAAACTGGCCCACACCGATTTGTCGGTCTTCTGCGCCAGCTCAAGGTTTTCGAACACGCTCAAGGCCTCGAATACTGTGGGTTTCTGGAACTTGCGGCCGATGCCGGCCTGGGCAATCTGCACTTCGGTCATCTGCGTCAGGTCCAGCGTTTCACCGAACCATGCCTTGCCGTGGCTGGGCCGGGTCTTGCCGGTGATGACGTCCATCAGCGTGGTCTTGCCCGCGCCGTTGGGGCCGATGATGCAGCGCAGTTCGCCTACGCCGATGTACAGATTCAGATCGTTCAGGGCCTTGAAGCCGTCGAAGCTGACGCTGATGTCTTCCAGCGTCAGGATCGTACCGTGGCGAGTGTTGAGGCCTTTGCCGGCGCTTTTGCCGAGCCCCACTGCGTCGCGGCTGGTGCCGGCATCGGAGTTTGGCGCCAGGATCGGTTCCAGCATGAAAGACGGGGTCGGAGTGGTTTTCATTGCTCGCTCCTTTTCTTCAGCATGCCGATCACGCCCTTGGGCAGATACAGCGTGACGATGATGAACAGCGCGCCAAGAAAGAACAGCCAGTATTCCGGGAAGGCCATGGTGAACCAGCTCTTCATGCCGTTCACCAGACCTGCGCCCAGCAGCGGGCCGATCAGCGTGCCGCGGCCACCCAGGGCAACCCAGACAGCGGCTTCAATGGAGTTGGTCGGCGACATTTCGCTGGGGTTGATAATGCCGACCTGCGGCACATACAAGGCCCCAGCCAGACCGCACAGCACAGCGCTCAGGACCCAGACGAACAGTTTGAAGCCGCGCGGATCGTAACCGCAGAACATCAGGCGGTTTTCCGCATCGCGCAGTGCCGTCAGCACGCGGCCGAACTTGCTCTGCGCCAGGCGCCAGCCGATGTACAGACTGGCCACCAGCAATGCGACCGTGGCCAGAAACAGCGCGGCTCTGGTCCCTTGTGAACTGATGCTGAAGCCCAGAATGCTGCGGAAGTTGGTGAAGCCGTTGTTGCCGCCAAAGCCGGTCTCGTTGCGAAAGAACAGCAGCATGCCGGCGAAGGTCAGCGCCTGGGTCATGATCGAAAAGTACACGCCCTTGATCCGCGAGCGGAAGGCGAAGAAGCCGAATACCAGAGCCAGCAGTCCCGGGGCCAATACCACCAGGCACATCGCCCAGAGGAAATGGTCGGTACCTGCCCAGTACCACGGCAGCTCGGTCCACGACAGGAAGGTCATGAACGCAGGCAAACCGTCGCCTGCGGCCTCGCGCATCAGATACATGCCCATGGCATAACCGCCCAAGGCGAAGAACAGGCCGTGACCCAGCGACAGTAGCCCGGCGTAGCCCCAGACCAGATCCAGCGCCAGCGCGACAATGGCGTAGCAGAGGATCTTGCCCACCAGGGTCAGGGTGTAGGCCGAGACCTGAAAGCCGTTATCGGCAGGCAGCAACGACAGCAGCGGCAGTGCCAGCAGCACCGCCAGTATTACGCAGCCTGCAGTCAGCGTGACTCTTGGCCCGACTTTTTGCGCGGCAGTTACTATCAATGGCTGGCTCATCAGTCGATCACCCGTCCTTTCAGTGCGAAGAGGCCTTGCGGACGTTTCTGGATAAACAGAATGATCAGCGCCAGAATCAGGATCTTGCCCAATACAGCGCCGATTTGCGGTTCTAGAATCTTGTTGGCGATGCCCAGCCCGAAGGCCGCCATCACGCTGCCGGCCAGTTGCCCGACGCCACCGAGCACGACCACCAGGAACGAATCGATGATGTAGCTTTGCCCAAGATCAGGGCCCACGTTGCCGATCTGGCTCAGGGCAACACCCCCCAGACCAGCGATACCTGAGCCCAGACCGAAGGCCATCATGTCGATGCACCCGGTCGGTACGCCACAGCAGGCGGCCATGTTGCGGTTCTGGGTGACGGCGCGCACGTTCAGGCCCAGGCGGGTCTTGTTCAGCAGCAGCCAGGTCAGTACCACCACGAACAGCGCGAAGGCGATGATCACGATGCGGTTGTAAGGCAGCACCAGATTAGGCAGCACCTGGATGCCACCCGACAGCCATAGCGGGTTGGCGACTTCAACGTTCTGCGCGCCGAAGGCAAGACGCACGGCCTGAATCAGCATCAGACTGATGCCCCAAGTTGCAAGCAGCGTTTCCAGCGGGCGGCCATACAGGTGACGAATGACCGTACGTTCCAGAGCCATGCCGATCGCGGCGGTGACAAAGAACGCCACTGGCAGCGCGATCAGCGGGTAGTACTCGATGGCCCCCGGTGCATAGCGCTGCAGCATCAGTTGCACAACGTAGGTGGAGTAGGCTCCCAGCATCAGCATCTCGCCATGGGCCATGTTGATCACACCCAGCAGGCCGAAGGTGATCGCCAGACCCAGCGCCGCCAGCAACAGGATCGAGCCCAGCGACATGCCGCTGAACGCCTGACCGAGGATTTCACCGATCATCAGCTTGCGCTTGACCTGCGCCAGGCTGGTTTCAGCCGCCACGCCTACCGAAGCGTCGGTTTCCACGCCGGGTGCCAGCAATGATTCAAGACGGGTACGCGCCAGCGGATCACCGGTTTCGCCCAGCAGCCGCACGGCAGCCAGACGTACTGTCGGGCTGGAATCGACCATTTGCAGGTTGGCCAGCGCCAGGGTCAGCGCGCTTTTGACGCTTGAGTCGGATTCACTGGCCACGCGTTCGGTCAGCAACTCGAGTTGTGCAGGGCGCGCGCTTTTTTGCAATTGCAGGGCCGCGGCCATGCGCAGTTGTGTGTCGGCTGCCAGCAACTGATGGCTGGCCAGCGCCGTTTCAACCAGGCCACGCAGCCGGTTGTTCAAGCGCAATTTACGCGGTTCGTCAGGCGTTGGAGCATCGGCGGCGGCAGGAGCCTGTGCATCGACGGCCACGTATTGATCGTTGTTTTCGATCCAGGCGCGCTTGCTGCTGTCAGCACCTACACGGCCATCGCGCAAGGCTTCAAGCAGCTCGACGCGTTCCGGCACAGGCTTGGCGGCCCAGGCCTCCAGCAGCTCTGCCTGTTGCGAAGAACTGGCTGCGACAAAGTCACTGGCATCACCGGCCTGGGCAGCCAAAGGCAGCAGCAGGCTGATGGTGAGGATCAAACGGTAGAAATAAGAAGGCATATCAATATGGCCTTGGTCTGTTATGGCGTTCCACTAGACATTCGTGGCTGTTCGCCCTGACGCTGCTCGTTTCTCACGCTCTGCGTGGGAATGCCTTTCGTGACGCTCTGCGTCAACCATGCACCGAGCCGCGCGCTCAGGATCGGACGCGGAGCGTCCAGAACTGCGTTCCCACGCTGGAGCGTGGGAACGATCAGGCTGTGTTGATAGGGGGTCAGTTGCTCTTCGCCGGGGCGTCCGGCTTCTTGTCGTTGCCAGGGATGTACGGGCTCCAAGGCTGGGCGCGGATCGGCTCTTTGGTCTGCCACACAACGTTGAACTGACCGTCGTCCTGGATTTCGCCGATCATCACTGGCTTGTGCAAGTGATGGTTGGTCTTGTCCATGGTCAGAGTAAAGCCCGACGGCGCGGCGAACGTTTGTCCGGCCATGGCTTCACGGACCTTGTCCACGTCGGTGGATTTGGCTTTCTCGACCGCCTGCGCCCACATGTGAATGCCGACATACGTGGCTTCCATCGGGTCGTTGGTCACGGCCTTGTCAGCGCCTGGCAGGTTTTTCTTTTTGGCGTAGGCCTTCCAGTCAGCCACGAACTTCTTGTTGACCGGGTTTTCCACCGACTGGAAGTAGTTCCAGGCGGCCAGATGGCCTACCAGTGGCTTGGTGTCGATGCCGCGCAGTTCTTCTTCGCCTACCGAGAAGGCCACAACCGGCACGTCGGTAGCGTTCAGGCCCTGGTTGGCCAGTTCCTTGTAGAACGGCACGTTGGAGTCGCCGTTGACGGTGGAAATAACGGCCGTCTTGCCACCGGCGGAGAACTTCTTGATGTTGGCCACGATGGTTTGATAATCGGAGTGACCGAACGGGGTGTAGACCTCTTCGATATCGGTATCTTTCACGCCTTTGGAATGCAGGAAGGCGCGCAGAATCTTGTTGGTGGTGCGCGGGTAGACGTAGTCGGTGCCGAGCAGGAAGAAGCGCTTGGCCGAGCCGCCATCTTCACTCATGACATATTCGACGGCAGGGATGGCCTGCTGGTTAGGCGCAGCACCGGTGTAGAAAACATTGGGCGACATCTCTTCGCCTTCGTACTGCACCGGGTAGAACAGCAGCCCGTTGAGTTCTTCGAAGACCGGCAGCACCGATTTGCGCGACACCGATGTCCAGCAGCCGAATACCACGGCTACTTTATCCTGGGTCAGCAACTGACGGCCTTTTTCCGCGAACAGCGGCCAGTTGGACGCCGGGTCGACGACGACCGGCTCCAGCATCTTGCCGTTGACGCCGCCTTTGGCGTTGATCTCGTCGATGGTCATCAAGGCCATGTCCTTGAGCGATGTCTCGGAGATGGCCATGGTGCCGGACAACGAATGCAGAATGCCGACCTTGATGGTCTCGGCTGCCTGAACGGTCCAGGTCAGCCCCATGGCGGCGATGGATGCGGACAGGGTAAAGGCTTTGATCAGGCTGCGACGCTTCATTGACTGGCTCCCTTAGTACATTGTTTTGAGGTTTGGCGGCGGTGCATTTTTTGCTCTTTCAGGCTTTAGCAAGGTCTGGGCCAATGCAGAAACGTCGCAAAATGGAACGAATGTGTCGCGGTTCGGGGAAGATGTGCACCAAGGTGGAACCCGGCCTTGTCCCGCGTGCGCTCCGGGCTCTGCAATGGTGCAAGGCTGCTTTGCAGGAGCGCCGGCCAGTAACGACCGGCTTCCCGGATCAGCCGCGTGTGGGTTTCAGACCCAGAGTTCCTGTTCCCCGGTATAGAGATCGTAGGTCTGATCAACCAGTTGTTCGGGCGCATCGAACCAGGCAAACAGCTGTCCGTTGACCCGCTTGGTCGCACCCAGTTGCACGTATGTCCCCGGCGCAATGGCCACGTGATCACCAAGAAAGCCGGTGAACATGTTCTTCTTGGGCACAGCCGGTGCAAAGATGAAGAACACCGGGTGGTTTTCGGCATTGGCGTTGCGATTCACGAACCCGTCCTGGCTCCATCTGGAGGCGTTGGCTCGCGACATCGATGCAGACTGCACGCCATTGTCGGTAAACACTGCACCCACTTCGCGCTCAAGGCATGCCACCCCGTCGCTGGACACATAGGTGGCGCGAAATGCAGTGCCTTCCCACGCCTTGAGCTTATGGAACTGACGCAGAAACCTGCGCGTGGTGGCATTGCGTACGCCGCTTCGCAGCAGCGGGTTGATCTCCGTTGAACCGCCTTCCACGTAGGTGGTTATTTCGGAAAATTTTTCTGCGTTGGATGTATGGGCCAGCGTCAGGTAGTCGGTCTCGAACTTCAGGCGTTCGATGCTACTTGCTTCCTCCAGAGACGCCGGCCAGAGAGTTGTCAGGCTGGTCAGCCGCGCCTCGGCACTGCGGATTGCCGATTGACTCATGCGCGGTATCTGTTTGCCCACGATTTTCCAGACGCCGGTCGTGCTGCGAAGAGCAAACTCCTGCCCGTGCACCAGTTGTGTGGCATCCATCGGGTTTACCCGATAAAGGCGCGAGTGGCCGAACACGTTAGCCCGCCGGCTTATGAAGCAGGTCTGGCCCTCTACCTCAATGGCGACGAAGCTTTTGGGGTCCATGGCAGCGATCAGTTTCGAGCCTGCGAAACGCGGCGCCTTTGAGTGCGAAAGGAGGTAGCCGATCTGCGCCTGACCATCACGACCGACTCTGCGTACGAGGTGCGGACGTCTCACCATTTTTGCGGCGCTTCCTGCCGGCTTCAAGGCCAGCGCCAAGTGGCCGACCAAGGCAATGGCAAGATAGCTGAGGGCGCTCAGAAACTCCTCGGCGGCGCCTTCCAGGTCGTTTTCATCGATTTTCGAAAAAGCGCTCCAGGTTTTGTAAAGGCCAGCGCCCAGCGCGACAGGCATCATGATCGCGCCAGGCAGAAACAGAATCGCAATGCTCGCGATCAGATCGAAGCCCAGACCCGATTGCCCTGTACCGGTGGTCAGACTCATCTGCCGTTTGGCTTCGTTGATCAGAAGGTTGATCTTGGTCTCGTGATTTTCCTCGTAAATGTCTTTGCTCTGGCTGACAAACACGACGGGGCGCAGCAGCCTTGACGGGATCGGTAGCAGCGTCAGCTGGGTAAATACTTCGGGTGGACGCCAATGCTTCGCTTCCTTTTCGTACTGCATGGCATGCAGCGTCTCAAGACGCCTGGAAACCGGTATTTGCTGAATCAGATACTGCTGGAAGGGTGCCTCTTCCAGAAAGCTGGTGGTCAGGTGATACATGCTGTTGAACCAGCGGAAAACGACACCGTCGGCAGCATCCAGCGTGCACAGCACCAGTGGCCCCTTCTCGAATTTTCCGGCTGGAGCAATCAGCATCACGTTGGTCATCTTGAGTTGGTTGACGCTGAAAAAACGGACTTCAATGGCTTGCTTGTTGATGGTTCGACGTCCTTGGAGTCCTGGCGAATCCAGCACAGCCTTGATCCACTCGCGGCCGGTGGGTGCAAAAGCCTGTTGTTCGATCTCCAGCAGCGCCATCTTCATCTGAGCTCGCAACATGGCTTTTTCTGACCGCTTGAGCTGCTGTGCATACGCCGAGGTTTTCAGGTGCAGGTCAAGGTAATTACTGAGGTATTGGGGATCTTCCAGCGTGGTAATCAGCTCTGTTACGGCCTGCTTGTCCAAGTGCGCAAGGTAGATGCCTTCGGCGTCGACAGCGCGTAGAAGCACGGCATCCTTGGCCTTGGTGTGCAGGGCTTGGGTATGTGCCAGTTGCCTGAGTGAAACGTTCTCGGTGTTGATTTCTGGCAATACAGGCGCGCCGGGAATATCGAGCACTTCGATGCCCGTCCTGTAGGTCAGTGAAATATTGATCTGTTGCGCTGTTGCCGTGATGGATAGCCGGTTCAGCAGTTGAGCCAGTTGCTTGTCGATATAGCGCGTCGGGTAGGTGCGGCTGTCATTTTCTGCCTGGCCGAAGTGCTCCTTGCTGGCTTTGCGCATGTTCACCACCAATTCGCCAAACCGCTTTGCCTGGCGATGCCATGCATGACGCTGCGTCAGCGTCATGGTTTTCCACCAATCGGGCATTCGGCTTTGCACCAGATCGCTGTCGAATCCGTCGAGTCGCCAGTGGTTGTCGAAGTAAATCCTGGGTTTCAGCAAACTCGCTATCGTTTGCTCGAAACAGACCGCGTCCATCTTCTGAGCGCGGGCCAGCTGTACAGCCTGAGCGAAGACCGACTGCTGCGCGACAACCTGCCGGGCAAGCAGCAGGCTGAGAAAGTTGCCGTCCATCAGGGTGTATTGCCATTGCAGGACAGGGGTGGGTTTGGTGGGGCTTGCCTCCCCGGCGGTGACGCTGTCGCCCAAGCGTCCTCGGTACTCGGGTTCAGTCACTCGCTGAACAAGCGCGTGGTTCAACTGTTGCAATGAGGCAAATGCTTCCAGCCCGTCATGGGGCGTAAACAGAAGTACATCTTCCAGCTCTTCCTGCTCTTCCAGGTCTGGCTGGACCGGCGCATCACGAAGACGCCGGGCAATGGCAAACGCACCGTAAAGCGACAGCGAGGGGCCGTCGCCGTCTTGTGCCGACAGGCTGTAAACACTGTGCGGCTGCAAGTCTGCGAGACCCGCGGTCGCATCTGTGGCACAGGGCCCAAGGGTGGCCGAAAGCAGGCTGTAGTGCCCGGTCGTCATCTTTCCCAGGGCGATCAGCACCGCACATTCGGATGTCAGGCACTCGATCTGCTCTGCGACAAACTGGCTGCTCCGGGTTTCGCCATCAAGCGTCGCAGTGCTCCAGTAGTCTGCAAGATTTCGTGTGTAGCACTGCTCAAGTTGCTCGCTGACCTGGGTGAAGAACGTTACAGTCGCTGCCCGCCCCAGCGGCTGAATGGCAGGTGGCTTGACGTCAGGCTGCTGTGTGTCAGGCGTTGGAGAAGGCGTGTCGAGAGGCGGGTGGAGAGCGACTACATCATTGTCGATCCATTGCAAATGGCCGGTGAAGTATTCGATCAGGCCAGGGATCAGTGGAACCCTGTGTATGTTGCTCCCGTGGTCGAATCCGACCTCGTTGTCACGGTAAGTCAGCCAGGTCGTCTCGACATCCAGCTCGGGTTTGAGGGGATGCAGCAGGGTACGGGCCAGTTCTTGGGTCGTCTTGCTGAAGTCGGGTGGATAGGTATCGCTGGCAAGCGAGGCGTTTAGAGCCTGGGTTGATGCGGTGAGCGGTAAGGTCATGGTGCCGATTCGTCTGCGTGATGGATGATCCGCTCGATGTGTTGGCCGGGCGGTTCATTTCATATAGTCAGGGTTAAAGGCACGCGGGTATCGGCCAGCGCAGTGAGAGGACTGCAGCATCGGCTCTCTGATAGGTAGGAAGTCTCGGAAACGCGCGAGATTGAGGTAAGGACGGGGCCTGAAACCGGGTATGAGGAGGAATTCATCACAACGCCACTCAATGGTTTCAGGCCCCGCAGAGAGCAATCTAAGCTGTTGTCGCTGTTTTGGCAAAGCGCGAAAGCACTATTCGATCAAGCGCCCGGACAACCAGCATCGGTCCTGGGTGTCAGGGATACCACCGCGATAGGATCGATGAAGGCATTCAGCTCCCGGCCCTGCTCGTTGGGAGTTACTCAGTGCTGGTGTTCCGAAGCCTGTTTTTGTACCACGACCTGCACCTCGACATCCCCCGCCTTTTCAAAATGCAGGGTCATCGGGAAGCGTTGGCCGACCACCAGCTTCGAGCGGTCCTTGATGTCCAGCAGCATCACGTGCCAGGCCATGGGGGCGAAAGCCACCTTCGCGCCAGCCGGTATGTCGACCGCCTGAACGTGCTGCATCTTCATCAGCCCGTCGACATGTACATGCTCATGCAACTGCGCCTGCCCGGCGATGGGTGTGTCGACGCTAATCAAACGGTCGGCGCTGTCACCCTTGTTCTCGATAGTGAAATACGCTGCCACCGTCGGTGCGTTGGGCGGTAGCTCCATTGACCACGGATGGCCAATCAGCAACGGCCCTGCCTTGTACTCATGGGCGTGGACGAGGCTGGCTGGCAGCAGCAGTGCGGCCAGCAGCAGTGCTTTTTTGAGCATGGGGGGCTCCGCAGGATTCGATGAAGGGGTGAAAGGTAGTTTAAATGGAAATCCGAAACACCTGGGTAAACCTTTGAGCGCCGCTGAGTGAGCCTGTTTCGTAAAGTCGTTCCCCGGCATGCAGTCATAAGGGGATCGGGATGTATGAAAGGGCACAGTCACATCGTTTGCGTTTGGGGCGATTCTCCAGTGCAGGCCAAATGTATTTGGTCACCGCAAAAACATTCCAGAGAAATCCTGTCTTTTCCGATTGGCGCATGGGCCGTCTGCTGGCTGATTCATTAGCCTGGGTGGTAATGCTCGACCACATTCACTGGCTGCTGCAGTTGAATAGTCATTCATTATCCAGAGTTGTGCAGCGCGTGAAATCGAAAAGCGCGATCGCCATAAACAGAGCCAGAGGCTGCAGTGGACCTTTTTGGCAAAGCGGATTCCACGACGTCAGCATCCGCACTGAAGAAAGCCTTTTGGGTTTTGCCCGTTATATTGTGGCCAATCCGGTTCGAGCCAACCTGGTCAAAAGCGTGCGCGATTATCCCCTATGGGACGCAATCTGGTTGTGAAAAACCGGCCTCTTCGTGAGCAAGCTCACTCCCACGGGGCCGAGGTGTGTTCTGCAGCATCGCTGATCCTGTGGGAGCGAGCTTGCTCGCGAAGGCGTATTAACAGATCAACAGATTTTCAGCGGCTGCACCGGCCTCTTCGTGAGCAAGCTCACTCCCACGGGTCGAAGGCGTATTAACGGATCACAGATTTCCAGCGGCTGCCCCGACCTCTTCGTGAGCAAGCTCACTCCCGCGGGTCCGAGGTGTGTTCTGCAGCATCACTGATCTAGTGGGAGCGAGCTTGCTCGCGAAGGCGTA